>NZ_JAHLRI010000023.1:0-44148 GCF_018919685.1 Enterococcus sp. S183_ASV_20 | reverse complement strand
GAACACAGAAGTTAAGCTTCTTAGCGCCGATTGTAGTGAAGGGTTTCCCTTTGTGAGAGTAGGACGTCGCCACGCGATTATTCCGGCATAGCTCAGTTGGTAGTAGCGCATGACTGTTAATCATGATGTCGTAGGTTCGAGTCCTACTGCCGGAGTTTAACATATGAAATATCATGAGTATGTGCTTCTTTCAGCTATGGAGAGTTGTCCGAGAGGCCGAAGGAGCATGATTGGAAATCATGTAGGCGGTAAACACTGTCTCAAGGGTTCGAATCCCTTACTCTCCGTTTCATATTTACAAACTGGCCCGTTGGTCAAGCGGTTAAGACACCGCCCTTTCACGGCGGTAACACGGGTTCGAGTCCCGTACGGGTCATTTATTTTAATAGTAACATTCCTTTTTGGAGGTTTAGCTCAGCTGGGAGAGCACCTGCCTTACAAGCAGGGGGTCAGCGGTTCGATCCCGTTAACCTCCATTACTCGGTTGGTTCCGTGGTGTAGGGGTTAACATGCCTGCCTGTCACGCAGGAGATCGCGGGTTCAAATCCCGTCGGAACCGCCATTTAATGTTGTTACTTGAAAATTATTTGAACAAGCTTTTGTTTTAGGCGTGGTAGCTCAGTTGGTAGAGCAACGGATTGAAGCTCCGTGTGTCGGCAGTTCGACTCTGTCTCACGCCATTTATGGAGGAATAGCGAAGTGGCTAAACGCGACGGACTGTAAATCCGTTCCTTAGGGTTCAGTGGTTCGAATCCACTTTCCTCCATTTTAGGGGCATAGTTTAAAGGTAGAACAACGGTCTCCAAAACCGTTGGTGTGGGTTCAATTCCTGCTGCCCCTGCCATTTAATTATTTAATAGATACACTTTTTAAGATTACGGCGATCGTGGTGAAGTGGTTAACACACCAGATTGTGGCTCTGGCATTCGTGGGTTCGATTCCCATCGGTCGCCCTTTGTAATTTTATTGGGGTATAGCCAAGCGGTAAGGCAACGGACTTTGACTCCGTCATGCGTTGGTTCGAATCCAGCTACCCCAGTTTTTTTGTAACAAAAATGGAATATGGCGGTATAGCCAAGTGGTAAGGCAGAGGTCTGCAAAACCTTCATCACCGGTTCAAATCCGGTTACCGCCTTCCAAAATATCTTGCCGGCGTGGCGGAATTGGCAGACGCGCTGGACTCAAAATCCAGTTCCTTCACGGGAGTGCCGGTTCGACCCCGGCCGCCGGTATTTATTGGTATAGCGACGTTTCCGAGAGATTCGTTTAGCTATACCAATTTTTGTTTTCCGCATTTTTTTTAATCGGGTATGCCAAAAGTATGCCATTTTCTGGTAACTTTACTTTTTGATACTAGAATTAAATAACAAAATATTAGTAGAAGTTATCCAGTCGGTTATCAGTATCTAACTGCTTACTTGGATACAAATGTCCATATAAATCATAAATGGTTGTAATTGATGCATGTCCAATCCGTTCTTTAATCATATATGGATCTTCGTTATTATTGATAAGAAGTGCAACATGAGAATGTCTGAAATCATGAATTCGTATTTTTTGAATAATGGACTTTAAGTTTTACTAAGGTCTTATTTACATTTATTTCTGAACGATTGAAGTGAAGATCCTCCCAAGTCAATCCCAACAATTCTCCAGAACGCATTCCAGTAAAGAATGAGACTGAAAAGAATAATAGAAAATTTAGTTCATCTGCGTGAAATAGAACTTTGAATTTCATAAATTCTTGAACAGTCCAAAACTTCATCTTCTTGGCTTCAGTTTTCAACTTTCTAAGGTGGATACATGGGTTATCTTTGATGTAGCCTTTTCTTAATGCCATATCCAGTATTTTTTTGAGTAGAATCAAAATCTTATTAATACTATTATTCGTTAGCTCTTTTTTTAATAAAGACTCACGAAATTCATCAATGTGTTCATATGTTAAATGAGCAATGATCGCATTTTTAAAATAGGGCTTGATATGTCGATTGTAGTTATATTCTTGTGTTTGAATATAGCTAGCTTTCCGCTGATTTCTACTATCCTCTTTCTTCATCAACTCATAGAGAGGGTCAATGCGGATATGGTCAAAATCAGGCTCATCATTAAGAATATAAATATTGATTTTTTGTTCTTCTTCCTCAGCTTCTTTTTTAGTTGCAAACCCCTTTCTGACAATCCGCTTTCTCTTTCCCGTAATTATATTAGGTCCCACAGAAATGTCTAGTATCCAAGTTTTCTTGTCTTTTGATTTTCTTACTGTCACGTCAATCATCCTTTCGAATAAGGATTTTGACATGAGTTAAATAGTTGAATTTCTTTGTTTACATAATACTATATGAAATTTAGAAAGTCTAATTGAAATTTGGTTTTTAGGAACTTATTCAATGTTCTGAAGCGAACAATTTGATAGAACTTTTCTCAAAATTTTTCTAGATTGCTTAAGGTTAAAGATTTTAATATAATGAACTAGACATTACGAAAACATTACAAGAGGAGGAACTATGAGAATTAGTAGTCAGGATAGTAAATTACAGATATTTATTAGTTCTAGATGTAGCAATTTAGATTCAACTAAAGAGGAAATAAACCAGTACAATATTATAAGAAGATCAATTAAGCGGATTTTGGAAGATACTGGTTTATTCAATGTATATATTTTTGAAGAAGCAATGGCTTCTTCCTCTTCTTCTCAAGACAGCTATTTGAGTAAAATTGATCGAAGTGATATCATACTTTTTCTTATTGATAGTAGAGATGGAATGGTAACCGAAGCTGTTATGAAAGAACATAAGAGAGCAAAAGAAATTGATAAACCTAGAATATATATAATTTATGAAAATGGTAAAATGACAACTATTCAAGAAGAACTTCAAGGCCCTGAGGGAGTAAGGTATAAATCTACAGCCTCTTTGGCAGAGATAGTTGATCTTGCTGTTGAATCAGTTATATGTGATGTATTAGAAAACTATTCAAACTTTCATATGAAGAGATCTGTTGAACTGATAGAAGAGAAAGATGAATCAATTAATTCATTGCCTGATAGTTTTTTGAAAAATGGACTTTTGATAGACAAATTTGGATATGAAAAAACGAGATCCATTTTTGAACAATTTGCAGATTCTAGAATTAACAGTGAAAATGAAATATTCACTGAAAATTTAAATGAGTATGATAAAGTATATTCTAATTTCTTCTTATATAGATTGAATAAGAAGAAAATATTAGATTTAGATTGGTCTAAACTAGTAAGGAAAGATCTTTTTGAAGAAAGCATACATCCTTATCTTGAAAAGAGAGCAAAGGCCTTCTGTGCGTATCATGAAGGGGAATATGAAGAGGCATATGAGATTCTTTTGAACTTATACGAAGAAGCAGGTGATTCTGAGATTCCAAAATGGTATATCCAAGATGTCTTAATTGATTTGCGTCATTTAGAATCAAAGAAAAATGAACCATTGAATATTATTCGTGTTAACAAAGGAATTCAAGAAAAAATTTCAAATATCAAGGAACCTCTTTACTACCCATTAGTAGATAGATTTAGAGAAAGTTCATTTCATGAAATAATCAAAGAAAGGAATAAAGACAGTCTGAGATCAGAGTTTTCAGTTGTTTATGGTAATTCTTTAAAACTTATAGTTGATCGTTATTTGTATAAACAATATATTGCTTCAATAAGTCATTGCTCTATCATCCATGTTGAGGTAGTTTTTAGCGACTTATCAGAGATTTTTTTAAACTACTATACTAACACTAATTATTATTATTATGGTGAACAAGCATTAGACTTTTTAGTTGTATCCAATAAACAGGATATTTTTTCAAAAGTCATCACTAAACATGGAGAATTAATTAAGTCCTGTAGCTATGACAAAATCTATAATTTCTTTGGATTAATAAAAGAGAAACAACGCGATTGGAAGGTTCGGGACTATGCGATTATGTTTAAAAACATCGGAAAATTTATGGATGAAAAGAGATTTATAGAAGTTTTTAATGAAATAATTGCTGCGCTTAATGAGGAATTAACAAAAGATGAATTAATTATATTTAAGGTAGATGCAATTCTCGAAGCTATCCATTCAAACGTAAGTAGAATTTCAAATGGAAAAGAAATTCTTAGAACATTTGAGTATATTTTAGATGGTAAAGCTCTAAGGTTTTACGAATCATTTATAGAAATTTTGGATAAAATGATTCGAGAGGATAATGAAGATATCACCTTAGAATTCTTAGATGTATTTCTCGAAAAAATTTCAAACTTAGTTAAAAAGGAATTAATTCGCTTAAATGAAAAGACTAATAATTTTTTGTTGAATTTTTCAATCAAAATAGAAGGTTCAAAAGAAAAAATTTCTGAATTTTTAAAAGAGAATTCTATTCATTTTTATGAGAACGATTATCAAAGAGCACATGATCAAGCTTTGAAAGAGAATATCGACACTTGGATTGTTGAAAGTATAAAGAAAATCGAGAAAAGTTTAGACTTAGACAAAAGTAATCCTGGATTATTGAGTTACGGAACAAGTCTTTTCAATGAGCTAATAATTACAGTAAATGAAGCAAAAGAAGTTATAACAACAGAAGAAGTTGATAAAATATTAATGTGTATAGAAAAGGTTATGGATTCTGGTTTCGTACAGATAGATTTGAAGAATGATGCATTAGATTTTTTATTATGCCTTTTAGTAATTGAAACAGATGACCAGAGATTTGCAAATCTAGTTGAAAGTGGAAAAAAGATACTTGAAATTGATAATATTAAAGAAGTAAAGAACCAGTCATCTGAATATACTCCGTTGGAAGAAAGTTACTATTCATATTTACTTAATATAGAAATGTTGGAGATTTTTTTGTATAAGAAAAATGAGTATGAACTATTATTAAACTTAAATAGTCGTTCATTTGTAGAGAAAATAAGATCACTTAGATTTATAAACCACATTCTGCATTGTTACAGAGATAGAAAAATTGAAATTAATCCGGAATTACTATTAGTTTTAAAATTCGTAATTTTTAATTTTATTGAAGAGGATAATAATGAATTAAGAGGGAAAAGTGTAGAGCCTTTGTTCTTGTTAAGCTCTTTCGATAATGAAAATAGTAACTTATATTTTAATAAGGTTCTTTTACTGGCTGAAGATAGCGATATGAGAGTCAGAGCAACTGTAGCTAAAATATTAATTTGTAATGAAGACTATAAGATAAAATTTGACGGTATTATTAGTTCGCTTGCTCAAGATAATTATTACTATATAAGACAATTAGTTAGTAAGTCTGAATAAAAAATATTGATGCGCATAGACAAAAATTTAAATGAAGCTTGTAGAGTTAAGAAAAAAGCAGTTTTCACCTATTGAAAGCTGTTTTTTTGTGTCCTTCTCAAAGAATCAACTGTTGTTAATAGTCAGAAACAGTTGTTCTTTGAAAATTGAATACAAGTTATCGGTAACACATTTCTTGTTTGGAGCGATCTTTTAATAAACGCCAAGACGCATTTTTGCTGAGCGAATTCTTTATTAAGAGAAGTTAAGCTTAGTCAGTTTAATGCAAGGAAGAACAGGAAGGATAATGATACTTCTGTGAAGCTCGCCATAAAAAGGGGAGAGGTGAAAAATCCTATGATGCTTGTGACTCAAGCAACCGATAATCAATGTGATGTTGCTATGGCTTATCCATAAGAATGGCGGTGACAGATGAAAAATTGATTCGAGCGCCAACAAAGAAAAGGAAGTGAAAAATTTGAAGAATGGAGAAGAGAGATGAAAAAGAAAAATAATCAGGCAGTCACATGTAGTGACCCCAAAAAGTTAGACTTTTAAAGAGTGGAGAGTTCCACTCTTTTTTATACCATTTTTTACATGGTAGCTTGAGCTGCTATTCGAAATTGAACAGGGCTTTGCCAGTTCAATTTCTTTTTCATTCGTTTATTATTGTAATAATAAATATATTGCTCGATTTCCCTTTTAAGTTCTCCAAAACTATGATAAATCTTCCCCTGAAAAATTTCTTGTTTCAAAAGACCAAAGAAATTTTCCATAGGGGAATTATCTAAACAATTCCCCTTTCGGGACATAGATTGGAAGATATTGTGTTGCTTCAATTTATTACTGTAATTTTTCATTTGATACGCCCATCCTTGATCTGAATGGAATGTTCTACGAAAAGGGCAATCATTCGTTCGCTCAATTGCTTCGTTTAATCCATCCATGACTGCGATCGCATTAGGCTTTTCGGATATGCGATAAGAAAGAATTTCACTATTGTATAAATCCATAAAGGGATCTAAATAAAGTTTCTTTTGACAAACAATCCCTTTATCGTTCAATTCATAATATTTAAATTCTGTTGTATCAGTCGTGATTTTTTGGTGACAGATACTTGTATAGAATCGACGACGGATACGATTTTGAGCAACAATACCAATCTTACCACGATAAGAGTTATAGCGTCGGGATTTTCTAGTGTATGACGTTACTTCGAGTCCTAATTTTTTTAGTAAACGTTGCACTTTCTTTTTATTTACATGGAAACCACGATGTTTAAATTCTTTCGTCATTCTCAGGCAACCGTAGTCTTTGTGTTCTTTTCGAATCTCTAACATTTCATCTTCGATTTTTTGATCTGGATTTAAGCGATTAAAGCGTTTTTGCCAATACATATAAGTGGCTTTAGGAAAGTTCAATGTTTCAAGAAGCTCAACTAATTTGAATGATCCTCGGAGGCTGTCGATGATTCGTGCAATTGATTCTTGCGTCTTTGTTGGGCCTCCTGTTTTCGCAGCTTCCTCAATTCTTTTAAAAAGGCATTCTCGATTTGAAGTGAACGTACTTGTTTCTCCAATTCCTTGATACGTTCAGCTTCTTCAGACGTTATTTTTGATACTTTCTTTTTATTAGGCATTTTTGTGGGACGTCCTTTCGGTTTTGAAAGTCCCTCAACGCCATCTGCACGAAACTTACGTACCCAGGCGGTGATTAAAGGAGGATTGTTCATTCCTAGAACGTTGGCTACCTCGCGATAGGACATTTCACTTGTTTGATATAACTCTATCGCATTTAACTTGAATTGAACAGAATAATTTTGATTTTGGCGTTTTCTAAGAAGTCCTTCTTTACCAAATTCTTTGTAGGTATTCACCCACGTCTGTATCTGTGCATGATTTTTTATACCATATTTTTTTGTTAGAAAACGGTATCCTCCTTGTCCATTCAGATATTTCTGAACCATTCTTACTTTAAATTCAAAACTATATTTTGCCATAAAAATAACGACCCCCAAAAGTTAGATTTTTGGTCTAACTTTTGGGGGTCACTTCAGAATTCAACAAGAGGTGCTTTTTTATTTTGTCTCAGTTTATTGGGTCAGTTCTGGACCTTGGATGACTTTTTACTATTTGACCAATTGTTTAAAGAAGATGAAAAAGTATTTCGCCTGTTTTTTCATCTTGCTTTTTTTACAGGAATGCGAAAAGGGGAACTGCTAGCACTGAAATGGCAAGATATTGATTTTGCGCATGGACAGATAACTGTGAATAAATCAGTAATAAGACTTAATGGAAAAGAAATTGTTAGTAAACCAAAAACGGCAGCTGGGAATTGAGTAATAGCCATTCATAACAAATTATTCGAATTGTTGGAAAAATGGAAAACTATCCAAATGGGTCTATTGATCGAATATATGGAGAATCACTCAATATTAGAAGTAAGAATATTTGAAGAAAGTCCATATCGGGTAATTGATGCTGATAGGTTAAGAAAAAAGTATGACAGTATTTTAAAGCGTGATCCGAGTTTAAAACAAATCCGTATTCATGATTTTAGACACTCTCATGTGGCTTTACTGATTCATCAAGATGAAAAACCGTACATTATGAAGGAACGCTTAGGTCATGCTTCCATTCAAATTACCTATGATATTTATGATCATCTATATCCCAGTAAACAACGAAAACTGGCAGATAATTTGGATTCATTGTATTAAGTAACTTTTGTATAGTGAGTTAAAATACTAGTACAATTTTTTATTTGTCTTTTATTATTTATTTTTTGCATATATTTGATGATTAATTGATGAGTTGCTTGGTATAATGAATTATATAGACTCTATATAATATGGATAAGTAGATAGTAAGGGAGAAATGGGGGTCACTGATTGAGAATTTGATACATTCAAATTTTGTCCAAATTATTTGGTCAAAACGGGTCTTAATTTCCTTTTGTCTATCTGAGATAATAATTTTGAGGTGAAATATATGAATATTAATTCGCAAATAAAATATGAGCGTGAAAAATTAAATCTATCTAGAGCAAAATTTGTGATGTGTTTGCTAGAGAAAACAGAGCTTAAAGTTTCTGAAAAAACAGTGCAACGATGGGAAGAGGGGGAGCTACCCAATATTATTGAGTTACAATGTTTATCAGAATTTTTTGAAGTTAAGGTTTCTGACTTATTAGATGAAGAAAAAGAACCTATGGAAACCACACAAGAGTCGTTATACAATTTTGGCAAAAAAATCTTAGACTATTCGCAAATTGATAATATTAAAGACTTAATGGAGATTTTTTACATTACGAAAAATGATAGAGTAGAATCTGTACCGAGATATGATATTGAGCTGCAAGGGGTTAACGATCTTCTTTCTTACAAAAGTGATGATTATCAAGCAATAAAGTTTGTTGATCACTTCTTTCATTGGCTGGAGAGGTGTAAGGAAACTTATACAACTGATAATTCAGGTGAAACAATTATAATTCATCTAGATAACGTAGGATCAAGAAGCCATTATGATCCTAGAACCATATTAGATGCTGAAGAAATGACACTGATTAAAGAAGGAATTACTTCTGAACTTTATTGGTTTACCTATGAATTATCAGACTACTTATATGAGAGTAATGGAGATAGCGTAATCACAGGTAATTATTTTGTTAAAAAAAATATCTTTTCTTAGGAGCAAGCGTATGAATAGAAGATTGATAATCGGTAATAAATTAAAAGAAGCAAGGGAAAATATGGGGATGACTCAGCAAGTCTTAGCTGAAAAGTTGGATGAAAATCCACAATATATTAGTAAGTGGGAAAATGGAAAAATGATTCCTCCAACACACCTTTTGCCAGAAATTTGTTCTCATCTAAATATAAGTATTGACGATTTATTAGATAATCGTCGAAAGCATATTGAAAAAAGTGAAAGACTAATTGACTTGGGGAAAAATGTATTGGAATTAGTGAATGAAAAGTCACCGAAAGAATTTTATAAGAAGTATCAACTAATAAATAAAGAGCAAGTCTTAGTATTTCCTACTGCTGCATGCCAAAATTTATTAGATGAAATTGATGCATAATTAAAGAAAGAGCTGTCCAACCTTGATTATGAAAAATATTATACATTTGTAATGGGTATACTTGATGAAAGAAGAATAAATTCCCAAACTATAAAGCATCTTGGAGAATCAATGAGTGAATATATTTCGCAACATAGCAATGAAAATTCATCATTTAACGACAATAAAATATCTGAGGATTCAACAAAATCTTCTATTTTATATAATATAGTCAAAAGTTTTATTACCTTTTGGATATGGGTAAATCAAATGGTGACATACCTAGCCAATGATCTGACTGAAAATGGTTTAAAACTTATTACAGAACCAATTTCTGATGAAGAGTTTTTTATTAATAAAGATTATTTTCCCAAAGAGCCGGGAATCTTCTTATATCGAATATTGATGTCTAGAGGGTATCCAAGCCTCATTGATTACAAAGTAATAGATGCAGATGAAATTGAAGAACTGTATGAGTATCATCTTAATGATCAGAGAATTGATGCCTATTATTGTATTGCAAAAGAGAAATTCAATTATATCAATAAAGTAAAGTTTTATTGAATAAAACCATACGTTGAAAAGAAGAACTAATATGAACAGTACATTTTCAATATTATGGATGCTTATTTAAAGGAGTGAAAAAGCATGTTTATTTCAGAACTTGAAATTGAAAATTTTAGAGGTTTTAATTATAAAACTAAAATTCTACTAAATAATAGTATCAATGTCTTAATAGGACAAAATAATTCTGGAAAGACTACTATAATAAAAGCAATGGAGCTTTTATTTAGTGATGGATCTAAGAAAAAATTGTCTGTAGGTGATTTCTATAAGAATATCACAATAGATGATATAAAGGCTTTGCCACCCAAAATTGTGATATCTGCTAAACTGACTGAATCTGAAGATGATGAAGAATACTCAGATGATTTAATTACTGTTTCAACTTGGTTAACTAAAATTGAAAAACCTTATGAAGCAAGAATAACTTATGAGTATTATTTACCAGAAAAATATATTGATGAATATAAAAAAATAATGAATACTGTGAATAGCAATGAAATTGAAGACTATTGGAACGAAATTGAGCATAGCTTTATTCCTAAATTTAAGTATCATATACTAATTGGGGACCCAAAATATAAAAATACAATAGATGCTGAATCGCTGAAGACATTTGATTTTCAATTTTTAAAAGCAGTTAGAGATGTGGAAAGGGATATGTATAGAGGCAATAATTCATTACTTAAGGAAGTAATTGATTTTTTTATTGATTATGACGTGAAAAATAATCAAGATTTGACTTCAGACGAGATGCTAACT
The DNA here is from genome assembly GCF_018919685.1 of Enterococcus sp. S183_ASV_20. Classification (NCBI taxonomy): domain Bacteria; kingdom Bacillati; phylum Bacillota; class Bacilli; order Lactobacillales; family Enterococcaceae; genus Enterococcus; species Enterococcus sp. S183_ASV_20. Next base: position 33,493 of record NZ_JAHLRI010000023.1, on the reverse strand, counting down.
CAAATTAGAAAAAATAAAAGAGAGTTTTCAAAAAAGGCTTCTGGTTTAATAAATGACCTCCAGAAAAGAATGAAATCTGGAAAAAAAGAAATGCTGAAATATGCAACTCAAACTGGTGCTACATTTGAGAAATTAACACCAACTTTTGAAGGGAAGATATTAGATACTGAGCTTTACTCTGCTTTAAAATTGATTGTTGAAAGCGAGACCGGTATCAAAATACCAGCTGCTCAAAATGGTTTAGGATACAATAATTTAATCTATATATCACTATTGCTAGCAAAAATGCAAAAAAATGCTTCAGGCACCTATTTTGGAGTGAACGCTAAAAATTATTCTATACTTGCAATTGAAGAACCAGAAGCTCATCTACATCCTACAATGCAGTATAAGCTATTAAAATTTTTGAATCTAAATAGTGAGAAAGAAGTAAGACAAGTCTTCGTTACTTCTCATTCCCCGAACATAACAGCAGCAGTTGATCTCAATAGTTTAATCGTGGTAGAGAATAGGGGAGATAGGATTGAAGTTTCATATCCAGGTAAAGCTTTTAATGGCTCTCAAGAAGATATAGAGTCAAAAATGTTTGTAGAAAGATTTTTGGATGTAACTCGTTCTGATATGTTTTTTGCCAAAAAATTAGTGTTTGTTGAAGGTCTAGCTGAGCAATTACTTGTTCCAGAATTTGCAGATATGCTAGATAAAAATTTAGTTGACAGCCATGTTTCTGTTATTAATTTAAATGGTAGATATTTTAATCACTTCTTAAAACTTTTTGACTCAACTAAATCAAAATTTGCTATGAAAAAAAAGATTGCCTGTATCACCGATATAGATCCTGTTAGAAAGTTGAAAGATGATGAAGATAGTAAAGCTGCTTGGAAAAAATGTCATCCGATTTTTTTATATCAAGATTCAAATGTATATGAATATAAAGCCTATTCCAACCTAATGCTTGAAAGTGCTCAAAATTTGAGTGATAATATCGAATTTTTTTCTCAACCGCTGTTCATCAGTTCGACTCTAGAGTATCAATTGATATTAGACAACTCTACGTGTGAGGAGTTAATAACGGATAGTGTAATTAATAAAAAAGAATTGAAGAATTTGATAGAAAAATATAGTGAAGTAGGAAGTATAGAACTAAAAGACTTTGTAGCATTATTAGGCTCTAATACTACTAATAACGAAATAAAAAAAATTTATAAGGACCATCACTTCAATAAAGAAGAGTTTATGAAACATATAATAGCAACTAGATATTTAGAATCAATATCCAAAGGTGTAGTTGCTCAAGAACTGGCAATAAAAATAATGATGATAAATCAAAAAAACAATGAACCTGGAGAAGGAGAGGAGCAGATAGTATTAAATGTCCCAGAATATATTAAGGAGGCAATTCATTGGATACATCAACAGAATTAATAACTAGCAAAAGTTTACTTCCGATAGATAGCCATCTAAAAATAAGTGCAGGGCCTGGTGCAGGTAAGACAACTCTTTTAGCGAATCATGTAATAGAAGTTATAAAAAATTCCGAAAAAATTTCAGAATTAAGACGAGTAGCATGTATAACATATACGAACATTGCTGCTGAAACATTAAAAAGAAGATTAGGACTATCCTTAGATTATGTAGAGATCGGGACGATTCACAACTTTTTATACAAACATATTGTAAAACCTTATTTATGGATATTATCCGAGGACTATACTTTCGATTTTGAAAAAATAAAAGGACATGATGATATTATACCTAGTTACTCTATATTGAGTGAATGGGCGACTGTAACAAAGCAATTTAATTTGATTAATAGTGAAAATCTAAATGAAACATCACAAAAAATACAAAAGATAACTTGGAAACTAGATACTAACGAAAATCCAATTCTTTGTTTTCCGGAAGTATGGCAGGGAAAAGTGGGCAAATATTCTATTAAAAAAAATTCATTAATGGATTACAAAAAAATTTGTTGGGCAAAAGGAATGATTCATCATGATGATGTCATATTTCTCAGTTTAAAAATATTAGAAAAAAACTGTAGGATTGTCGATATTATAAGAGCAAAATTTCCCTATATTATGATAGATGAATTTCAAGATACAAGTTCAATACAAAATAACATAATGAAGCAGATTGCAGATAAAGAAACCATTGTAGGTGTTATTGGAGATGAATGTCAATCAATATATGAATTTGCAGGAGCTAATGTAGAGGAATTCATAAATTTTGATATCAATGATTTAAGACAATATAAGATGGAAGAAAACAATAGAAGTACTGTTGAAATAATTAATTTGCTGAACCATGTAAGTAGAGATGCCAGTTTGAAACAATTTTCTCCAAAAGAAAAGAGAGGTGAAAAACCGACCTTATTTATTGGAAATATGCATACAGCATATCAACAAGCAAAATCTGTTGTTCTTGATAGTCCCTTATTAGTACTGACATATCGAAAAGATAATCCAAACCAGTTGAAATATGGAGTTGAAGATGTAGACAGTGAGGAATTAAAGCTTAGTTTATTATTTGAAGATGATGATAGAGGTAGAAAACTGTATTATGTAATTCAAAGTATTGAATATGGAAAAGAAGGTAGATTTAAGGAAGCGATAAGTTCTATGTTAAAAGCTTATCGTAAGGAAAAAGAATTTACTGATAGAGATAGTTTAAAAAATTTGCAGAGATTAATAAACAATTATTCGGCTATTCAAAGTTTATCATTATTGGAGTTTTACAATAAATTTATTTTTGGTTTTTTTTATACTCAGAAAAAAATAACTAGAGGGAAGAAAAAGGATTTTTATTCTAACATCTTATATAGAGATATTGCTTGTACTGTAGATTTGAATGAAACAAGGAGCTTATTTAGAACAATTCACAAGTCAAAAGGTGACGAGGAACAGAATGTTATGTTGGTTATTGATAATAAAGACAATTTTAATGAAGAAAAAGAGTTGCAATTTTTATTAGATCCAGCAATAAATGATAATGAAGATCATCGTGTCTATTTCGTCGCTATTAGCAGAGCAAAAGAAAATCTCTTTATCAATATACCAGCTTTATCTGAAAAAAATAGTATTAAGCTGGAAAAATTGGATATATTCAACATAGTATATGTCTGATTCGAACAGAAATTATTTAAAAATTACCAGTATTTGAAAAGAAAAATTTAGCCCTTCTAAGGAAGAATCATAAAAAATGAAAACAGCTAATGAAATGTTACATCTAGAATTAATGATATACAGGAGAACACTATTTTGAGTGAAAACGCGATAACATATTGTTTTTGACTGTAAAAGGAATAATTGAAACGATTGACAAAGAAACAGAAGAAGTCTTAAAATCTGAAGTAAATAGAGATATTTGTGATCCAGATGATTTGTTAGAATAAATTTAAAATGAAAGGGGAGTTCTGTTGTGTGGCGTGATAGTGAAACCGAAATAGATTATTTAAATTTCGAATATCTTGTGAATTTGCTTACAGATCTTATTGATAATGACAAATTGCTTCCAGCTACAATAGGCGTGTATGGTGATTGGGGATCAGGAAAATCAAGTCTTATTAAAATGGCTACTGATAAACTAGTAACGAACGATATAGTTACACTTAACTTCAATGGATGGATATTTGAAGGTTACGAAGATGCTAAAACTGTATTACTTGAAACTATTTTAGATTCCATTCAAGGAAATAGTACATTGACAACAAAAGGTAAGCAGCTTTTACGTGGTTTATACAAGAGTGTTGATAAGATAAAGATGGTAAAAAAAGGTATAACTTATGCTGCAGATTTGATGACTACTGGTGGAGTGGGGATTATGGTAGACCAAGTTGCTTCACAGTTTAAAACAATTAATGGAGAAAGCTTAACAGAATCTCAGCTTGAGCAAACTGCTAAATCAATTCAAGATGAATTGAGCATGTCTAATTTAAGAAATGACCTAAAAGAATTCCAAAAGAATTTTGCAAACCTATTGAAGGAAAGTAAGATTAATAAACTTGTTGTTTTTATTGATGAGCTGGACAGATGTAGCCCAGATACAATTATTGAAACATTAGAGGCTATGCGACTTTTTGTATTCACTGGAAACACAGTTTTTATTATTGGTGCTGATGAGCGACATATATCATATTCTGTTGAGAGAAGATTTGCTGAAATCAAAGGGAATCAGATTAGTATAGGAAAAGAGTATTTAGAAAAATTAATTCAATATCCTGTAAGGATTCCTAGGTTAAACACAACCGATACTGAATATTATATATTTTGTTTACTTCTTGAAGATGAGTTTGATGAAGAAGTGAATAGATCAATAATTGTTAGGATTCATGAATTAAAAGAAGCGGATTTTTTTAATTTTAGACTGGGTGCTGCCGTTGAAAATTTTTCGACTGAAGATTACTTTGAAGAATTATCAAAAGTATTTCTAATTTCTCAACAACTTTCAAATTTGTTAGCAACTGGATTAAATGGTAATCCTCGTCAGTGTAAACGTTTCTTAAATTCAATGAAAATGCGAGAAATAATGGCTGCTTCTTATAGTGTAATTCTTGATAGAATGACATTGACCAAAATTATGTTGCTTGAATATTTTAAACCCGCGGCATTCGAACATTTGACTATTTTGGCTTCAAAATATAGCGACGGTATTATTGAGGAGCTGTCGAATATAGAAGTAGATCCGCAATCAACAGATACCAATACTTTTAAGACTTTTTTAGAAGATGACTGGGGAGAAAACTGGTTGAAATTAAAGCCATCACTTTCTCAAGTTGATTTAAGAGGATATCTTTTTTTCACAAGAGATTCTCTAAGAACTCCAATAAAAGTAACCTCTTTGGAGCTTAGTAAAGATGGACTAGTTGTATACAAGCTTCTTACTTCAAAAAGTAAATCATCGGTTGCTCAAGCTTTAAGCAAGAGGGATATGCTTCCACAATTTGATAAAATTGAAATTGCAAAGTCTTTATCCAATGATACTGCAAGTACTGAAAAGCATGGGAAAATTGATAGTAGTATTTTTCGAAGTCTTTTTGAGTGGATAGTAGTTAATGAGGATATACTTTCAGATACATTGATATTTTTGAGAACTATTGAATCTGTAAAATTTGGATTGGAAGTAGCCCCTTATATAGCTTACTATCTTAATAGCGAAAAGGCTCCAAATCCACAGGTTAAGGAAATTATTGATGGCTGGAGATCTTTAAATAGTGAGTTGGATAGAGCTATTCAACAAAGTGAGGTGAGCTAATGGGGACATCATCATCCTTTACAGGACCTAATCAGAATCCTCTTTTACCAGAGGATTTCGATGATAATAGCTGGCAAAATGCAAAGACTGAATTTGGAAGATTCATAAATAATACAGGCGGTAAGCCGTCTAGATTATTTGGGAAATATGTCAAAGCCAGCGGGGGTAACAGTAGTCTAGCGAGTTCTTCAATAGGTGGAAAAACAGGATTTAAGAACACTGTAAATTTGTTTAATCAGATTAATAATGAAGGCCTTAAACAAACTTTAGAAGCATTTAAAATTTCTGTCCAAGGAAAATCTCTTCAAGAAATCTTTTCAGAACTGGCTAATCAAGTCGCTCCAACTGGAAGTTCAAAAGAAGAAGCGGTTGCTAGACAAGCAACATTGGATACTATGTCATCCTTTTATAGATTAGTAGATGAACAAAACGTAGACTTGGAAGTTGCTGATAGTATTTCAGGAAATATTTTTGATGATCTTTTGTGTGAATATTTTGTTAATTATATTACAGGTTTACTATTAAAAGATTTGGGTTATGGTGTGGAGAAGTATGCAGATGACCCCTTGATGCTGGAAATGAAAGAACAAGAATTGAGAGACTATGTTGATAGTTCTATTTATGTGATGTTGAAAAACTCTAAACTTAACCAGAGGCCTCAAAAAATTATTGACAAAGTTTTTAGAGATGCATTTGAAATTGTAGGTGGATACTATGAGTGATAATAAAGCAACAATATCTTCTGGAAAATTAAATTTTAATATAGATATGGAATTGTCAACTTCTTATAGAGATACATTTCTAGAACAAGTTTTTTCAAATAGTTGTTATGTTGTAGATGAAATTAGATTAGATTTATTGTATATTTCTAATTTTGTTTACGCAGCAGATCGTCGAATATCGAGGTCTAATGCATTAGATGCTTGGACTAGAGAAATTCAATTGACTATTCCGGTGATATGCTTGTCACATTGGAATAGAGTAAGAAATCTACTTAATGAACTTTTGAATTTTTTAACTGGAGATATCTGGGAAATAAATTTTACTGATCGTAAAAAAAATGAGCGAGAATCAAAATTATTTGAATTTGTTGAAAATCAACCGGAATATTTTTATTCACAAGTTTGTATGTTTTCTGGTGGTTTAGACTCTTTTATTGGATCAATAGATATATTGAGGGGCCAAACTACGTCGAATACATTATTTGTCAGCCATTATGGAGGTGGAAGTAAAGGAACAAAAGGATACCAAGATTTGTTAGTTAAAGAAATGATTAATCATTTTTCATCTTTGAGTCTAAGTAACTTTTTTTCATTCTATTCTGCAGCTATGAAGACACCAACTGGTCAGGATGAGCCGACCACAAGAAGCAGATCATTTATGTTTTTTGCACATGCAATAGCATTAACACCAGATAATGCTAAATTGATTATTCCTGAAAATGGATTTGTATCATTAAATATTCCACTGTACTTTTCAAGAAATGGCAGTAGTAGTACAAGAACTACTCATCCATTTTATATGAATCTATTTCAGAAAATTTTGAATATTTTAGGAATTAATGTCCGATTAGAAAATCCATATCAATTTTTGACAAAAGGACAAATGATGAATAATTGTTTAGATAAAGAATTTTTATCTAGAAATATTATCAATACCATGTCTTGTTCCCATCCAGAACAAGCTCGATGGAGTGGCTGTTCTGATCCAATACATTGCGGGTATTGTATTCCTTGTACCATCAGAAGAGCATCTATTAACGAATTCTGCTCGCCAGATCCTACGCTTTATCGTTATCTTAACTATCAGAATAAAATTGGAAAGGAAACCCATAATGCTCTGAGAATAGCTTTACAGAAATATGAGAAATCCAATCATTTTATGGTTGTTCAAAGGTCAGGCTCACTAATATCCGATATAAAAAAATATGTAAGTGTTTATGAAGAAGGTATGGAAGAGATTAGGAGATTACTTTATGAGGGAGAATAAATGAGATTTATAGATACTCACTGCCATTTAGATTTGTCGAAAAATCGTAATAGCTTTTCAAAAGAAATTAATAATAATAAAATATACACTATAGCAGTTACAAACCTTCCTAAATTATTTCAAAAAAATAAAGTTATTCTCCCAGAAACTCAGTATATAAAACATGCACTGGGATATCATCCAGAGCTAGTGTCACAATTTCCTGATCAATTAGGAGAATTTAAACAGCTGATAGAGAAAACAAGATATATAGGTGAAATTGGAATGGATGGTAGTGTAAAGCACAAGAAATCTTTTATAAAACAAGCTGAAATATTCGAAGAAATTCTTTCCTTATGTGATAAACATAGAGATAAAATTCTTACAATCCATTCGAGAAGAGCAGAAATGGAAGTCATCTCATTGATTAGCAAATACCCGTACAGTAAAAAGATATTACATTGGTATTCTGGAAATCTTGATGAAGCTGAAAAAGCTGTTGCGTTGAATTGCTATTTTTCATTTAACCATAAGATGCTTTCATCGAAAAACGGTAAAAATTTATTAGCTATGATTCCAAAAGAAAGGATTTTGCTAGAAACCGATTTTCCATTTGGATATTCAGATGAAACAAACTTTTCAAATGAATATTTTGAAAAATTGGTAGAGAAGACAGCGCAGTTGAAGTCATATACGAGAAAAGACATGTTAGATATAATAGAAAAAAATCAAACTAGTATACTAGAAAGAGAGTATTCAACTTAGGGCAATTAATAATAGCATAGATAGAAAAAATAATTTATAAAGATTGAGGCGTATTCTAAGATAGAAAGTTGTTTCTGTTTTTTTAGATCAAATGTTTTTAATTGATAGGAGATCTAAATTTGCATATCTATTAATAGATCATCTATCAATATAGATTCTATGTTAAGATGTATTTTATGGAACACAAGCGAATGGAGGGGAAGAAATGTCAAAATCGATAAAAACACAAGCAATTGCATTACTTAAGCAGGCATATGGACCTGATGCAGAATTTCGAGATGGTCAGTTAGAAGCGATAGTTTCTGTAGTAGAAAAAGAAAAGACTTTGGTGGTTCAAAAAACAGGCTGGGGAAAATCCATTGTCTATTTTATTGCTACGAAGATTTTAAGACAAAACGGGGCGGGACCTACTATTATTGTAAGTCCACTCTTAGCATTGATGAAAAATCAGGTAGACTCTGCTTTGGTTTTGGGTATAAATGCAGTAACTATAAACAGCGACAATAGAAACGAGTGGGATGATATATATGATAATTTGGACACCTATGATGCAATTATTGTTTCTCCTGAGCGACTATCAAATGAAGAATTTATAGAATATTTAGCTGACATTTGTGATATTCAGCTTTTTGTAGTTGATGAAGCACATTCTATATCGGATTGGGGACATGATTTCCGTCCAGATTATCAGAGAATTGTTAAATTGTTAGGGAACTTTCCTGATAATATTGCGATCTTGGGTACAACAGCGACAGCTAATAATCGTGTCATTACAGATATAAAAAAACAATTAGGAGATAATCTGGTTGTTGTAAGAGGAGATTTGATTCGAGAGAGATTAGCAATTCAGATTAACCCTTATCAAAATAGAGAAGAGCGATTGGCATGGTTGGCGCAGAGTTTATATTCTGATGAAAAATTAAAAGATGGTCAAGGCATTATTTATTGCTTAACTCAAAGAGACTGTGAAACTGTTGCTAGTTTCTTACGAGAACGAATGATTTCAGCAAAATCATATCATTCTGGGTTAGGTAAAGATGAAACTGGAAATGATATTGCCCAGAGTCGTATGGATGACTTTGATAAGGGCAAAATTAGGATCTTAGTAGCTACTATCAAATTAGGTATGGGTTATGATAAATCCGACATTAGGTTTGTAATCCACTATCAATTGCCACAAAATCTAATTTCGTACTATCAACAAATAGGTCGTGCAGGTCGTGACGGTAAACTTGCTTATGCAATTTTACTTCATGGAAGTGAAGATGAAGAAATAATTAATTTTTTTATTAAAAATGCGCAGGCTGATCCGGAATTATTAGATAGTATTATAGAATTAACTACCACTGGTGCAAAACTTAGCGAGATGATGGCAGAGTTGAATGTTCAACAATCTAAATTGCTTAAAGCATTAAATTATTTAAGAGTTCATGAACATATCTATAAAGATAATTCAATATATAGACGCAATGTTAATTCTACGTTTGATAGTGTAAACGAAAGTTTGAAGCAAAAGCAGCTTAATGATGTGAGACAAGTAGAGTTAGAACAGTTAAAGCAGTATTTAAAAATTACACATTGTAGTATGAAATTTGTTGCTGAAGAATTAGATGCTCCTGATGTAAAAGAAAGATGTGAGATTTGTACAAATTGTGTTGGCATTCAACTTGTTTCAACAGATGTTCATCCTCAAAATCTTAAAGCTGCTAAGGAATATTTGAGAAATAGACATGGTAGAATTTTGCCACGAAAACAATGGGCAACCGGTGGAAATATTCATGAAGCAATGCGTATGAAAGAAGGATGGACGCTATCTGATGATTACTATTCAGAATTGGGACAAAAAGTTAGCGCTGGCAAATATGAATATGAACATTTTTCTGAAGAACTTGTAGAGGCATCAAGTGAGTATCTTAAAGACAAAGTTATAGTATCTGGGATTGATAAAGTGTTGGCAGTACCAAGTCTTAGACGTCCAGATTTGGTTCCAGATTTTGCAAATGATCTAGCTATTTTACTTTCACTCCCTTATGAGAATGCCATCCAAAAAACAAGTATTGCTGCTGAGCAAAAAACATTGTTAAATAAGGTTCAACAACAGGAGAATATTAAGCAATCTATAACAATTGATAATGATAAGGTCTTTGGAAAGACAATTTTATTAGTTGATGATATGGTTGATTCGAAATGGTCTTTTACAGTTATTGCAGCAGAATTATTAAATGCCGGCGCGAATGCGGTCTATCCATTTGCACTAGTCAAAACAGGGAGTGGAAATTGATATGATTAACTATACTGCCATAGAAAAACAGCAGATTATGTTAAAAAGTGACTTGCTTAATAATCCATTAACACTCAGTGAACGACAATTATTACAAACATTAAATCTTAACCAAGTAATCAAAGTTGATGATATTGATTCTATTTTAATGGATGACAGTATTAAAGAGAAAGTTGCTAATTTGTTGAATCAAGGAATGAAATTAGGAGTAGAACTTGAGAAACTTGCTCAAAGAGGAATTGATATCGTATTTCCTTCTAACTTAAAAATTACAGATCAATTGTTAAATCGATTTGTTGTATTTCCCGATATCCTATTGACAGTCGGGAAGAAAGAATTTTTGTTAGATGAAAATATTAAGATTGTTACCTCATATGCTGATTTTAAGAGAGAAACAGGTAATCTAATTCTACTTGCTGATAGAAACTTAGATACTTTGTTGAGATATTCTGATATTTCTAAGCATTTAATGGATGGCACTCTTCTTTTAGTAACAGATACTTATAGAAAAAAGGCAAATATAAAAAGTATGGACAAAGAACAAATTTTTGATAATAAAAAGGTTTTTATTTCAGGTTCTCGTTCTCAAAAGGAGATTTCTGAAAATGTTCAAAAGTCGTTAGAATTAATTCAAAAGCAAAACATTAAAGTACTGATAGGAGACTCTGAAAAAGGGGTTGATAATGAAATCATTGATTATTTGAGAGTGACACCAAAATATGAGGCGGTCGAAATTTACACTATAAAACAAAAACCAAGGGTTAAGATTGAAAATGAATGGGAGACTAAATTTGTTCCTACTAATCCATCACTGAAACCTCAAGAGAAACAAATGGTTAAAGATAGATACATGGCTGATGCAGCGGATTGGGGACTAGTAGTTTTTAATCCTCTTACAAAAAATAGATATGGAGCTCTTCAAGTTAGTTCTGGAACATTGAGAAATTCAATTCAAATGTTGCTAGATAAAAAAGCAGTTAAATTTTTTTATGTTATTAATGATGGAGTAAAAGTAGAAAATCTAAAAACAATTTCAGGATTAAAATTATTGATTGAAAAGTACAAAGAAGAGAGACTAGACTCTAATGAAAGAGAAGTGATTTTATCTTCTAAGGGAGTAGATCCAAATTCAGATCCATCGTTTGTAAAATATCAAAAAATAAATAAAAAATTTGAAGAGCTCTTAATGAATGAACAGAAAATAAAGAAAGAAAGAATTGAAACTAAGGAGAATAATAATGAACAGACATCTTTATTTGGATGATGTTTAGTATAAAAGGATAAGCTTATACTGGAAATTAAGCTCAGAAAGATTGAGATGAATTGTAATTCACTAATATTTGGCAACTATTGATTATTAAATACGGGTATTTCGATCCATAATTCAGAAAATCAGTATGCCAAAAACATGCCAATATCCTACAATTCAAGTAAATTAAAACTATTTAAAACATGTCAAAACCTTTTTAAATTAAGCTGAACAGCCTCAAACTTAGTATGCAGGTACTACTCAAAATCCAGTTCCTTCACGGGAGTGCCGGTTCGACCCCGGCCGCCGGTATACTAAGAGAGTGGGACAATAGTCCTTTCTCCAAGTAAATATCCACCCGCATAGCGGGTGGATATTTAATAGCCCTAGAAGGGCTCGCTACCTGCTGCTCCCTTTAAGGGAGCTTTTTTTAGAGACCGCCAACCGCTACCATTCTATTCTTATCTAGTTGTTACTTCCTAAATGGATCTTTATACTCTCTTTTGTTTATACTATCCCTTACTCGATCTTCTGCTTCTTGTTCTCGTATATACTTTGCTATCGTTTTTTGGTTCAGACCTACAGTGCTCACATAATAGCCTTTTGACCAAAATGATCGATTCCCATAATTATATTTTAAATTCGCATGACGTTCATGAATGATTACTGCACTTCTTCCTTTTAACAAACCCATGAATCCTGATACACTCAACTTCGGCGGGATTCTTACCAACATATGGATATGGTCAAGCATTGCATGAGCTTCAATGATTTCGACTTCTTTCATTTCACACAATTTTCTCAGTATTTTTCCAATATCCTGCCTTAACTGATCATAGATTACTTTTCTTCTATATTTTGGTGTAAATACAAGATGGTACTTACAATTCCAACGAGTATGTGCTAAACTTTTATCGTCGTTCGACATACAAAAACTCCTTTCGATTAGATAACGGTTGGTAGCCTTTATCTATTATATCGAAAGGAGTTTTTATCGCTAAAGCTCTGAGCTCCACGCGCAGTACGCGTGGTTTTTTTTTCGAAATCTCTTTAGAGATTTCAACTGACTAAAGTCATAAAAGAAACCAAGTCCGATTTTGATGATTACTTTCAAAATCGGACTTGGTTTTTCATTTTTACGTTGTTTTTTCTCCATATATTTCCCTAATTTTCTTAAATTTAATGCCATGAGCGCCAAGCCAATGTCAATCTTGGCTCCTTGTTTCCCTCGTAAGTGGAAACGTTGGAACGCCAAATGAGCCTTTAGGTGGCCGAACACTGGTTCGACATCGATTTTCCGTTTCCGATAAATCGAACCTGTTTTTTCCTCTAAAAGCTTCTTTTTACATTCGCCTTTGAAATAGCGCCATGTATTATTCACTAAAATTTGTCGGTTTTGCTCACTTTTTGCTTTCGTACATTGACTACGAACAGGACAATCTCGACAATTTTCACATTCATAAATTTTGAAGTCACGGACAAATCCGCCTTTATCTTTTCTTCGACTATATTGCTTGAAGGGAACTGCCCGCTGGGCAGGACAAATATATGTATCTTCTTCTTCCAAATAGCGCCAGTTATCAACCATAAAAGGACTGTTTCTATAGGTCTTTTTATTTTCTTTATGATAACTAGCATAGGTGATTAATGGCGTTTTATGCAAGACATCGTTGATATACGTATAATTTTCTTCACTTCCATAGCCGGCATCCGCTACAATATACTCGGGTAATTCGCTGTGTTGTTCCAAAAAGCTGTCTAAAAATGGATGTAAGGTTTTTGTATCTGTTGGATTTGGGAACAGATCATACGCTAGGACATATTGATTTTCTGTTGCGATTTGTAAATTGTAGCCTGGCTTTAGTTGACCATTGCGCATATAATCGTCTTTCATCCGCATAAATGTGGCATCTGTATCTGTTTTAGAAAAACTATTTCGCTCTTGAAAAAGGCGGTTATAGGTTTCATATCTTTGTTTTCTTGGTAAATAATCCGCTTGGATTTTGCGTAGATACTTTTTGTAGGTTCTTCTTTTTTTCTTTAATTGGCTTTGTTTTTCTTTCTTCTTTTCCTTTTGTAGTTGTTCTTCTGTCGCCACCAACTCTGTTTCCAAGTGCTGCGCGATTTCTTCCAATTGGGTGCTTGTCAATCTATCACTTTGGTTTTCTTCTTTTAAAGAAGGCAAGATTTCTTCTTTATAAAGGGTTTGATAGAATTCGTTTGATTGTTTATCCAAAGCAGCTTCATACCGATTTGTTGCTTTGCGCCAGACAAAACTGAATTTATTGGCATCCGCTTCGATTTTTGTACCATCAATAAATAGCGCTTCATTGTCAATTACCTGATTGGTGATTAATTGACGACGGAATAAGACAAAGGCTTCTGCTAAAAGGTGAGCAGTTGTTTCCTGACTGCGGAAGCGATTGATGGTCCGGTAACTGACTTGTTCGTGGTTAGCCAGCCAACGCATACGATAGCTGTCATCTAATAGAAATTCAATTTTACGACCTGAAAAAACACGTTGCGTATAAGCATATAGAATAATTTTTAACATCATTTTGGGGTGGTAGGCCGGTCGGCCTAGTTGTTCTTCTAATTTAAGAAAAAGTGTTTGTGGCATGGCTTCGACTAAAGCATTAACCGCAAAAGCGACATCTGTTTCAGGAATATATTGTTCCATATCTAATGGTAAAGTTGTTTGATTGATGGTATAATTTTTAAACATAAAGCACTCGCTTCCTTTCTGATTATTGTCCCATTCTCTTTCCTACGTTTAGTCAAGTACTTTTTCTATATATTTATCAGGAAAAAAGTATACGAAATAAACCTAATAAATGAGAAAATTTTTTATTAGGTATGCTATAATTTGGGTAAGGATATATTCCTTATTGGTCGTTAGAGGCCGTGTATGAGTAATCATACGTACTTGAATGTCGTACCATTGAGTGGAGACATTTCAAGAGCTTGTTGATGCAAGCGACTAGCGCAACCTTATGCTTTTTGGGCGAAGGTTGCGTTTTTAATTTGTAATAATAATCGACAATGTGATTGGGTGCAGCTGCTTGCTGCCGAATCATGTTCATCATAATGAAATACAAATTCTTTCGTGCCTTTGGATTCCCATGTTTATTCATGTGTTCTTGGGCAATATATTTTCCAGATTGATACCTTCTGGTATCGACACCGACAAAAGCGTTCAATTGTTTGTGAGAAGAAAACCGGCGAATGTCTCCTAATTCACCAATAATGAGTCCTGCAGAAAGTTCACCAATTCCTGGAATGCTTTGATACAAATCAAATTCTTCTGTTTGTTTGGCTGCTTCAATTAACTGTGCAGCTAATTGTTCTTTCGTTGTCAGTAATTGTTTCAATTGTTGGGCATAGTACACCACTTTTTGAACAGAAATACTTTGTCCAGATTCTGCTGGATAGGAATTTTGCGCCAAGGAAAGTAAGGTTTGTGCTTTCGCCAAGGCTTTTTGATCGGAGATTTTTTTATCGGTATTTTTCTTCAAAAGATTTTTTACTTTTGTTTGACTCAATCCTACTAAATAAGCTGGATGCGGAAATAGCTCGACAAGATTTAAAGCGAGTTTTGATAAGCGGTTGGTAAAAAGGGTTTCTAGTTCTGGAAAAGTTAGTTGTAAAGCGGTATGGAGGTGCATTCTCATGTGTTTAATGTCACTTTCAATTTGTTGATAAAAGTGTGCTAAATCACGTGTTTGTTCATAAATTTCTGATGATTGTTGTTTTTGTTTCCGCAAAAATTGACTGTGAGTTTGAGCCAGACGATGGGCATCCCGTTTATCTGTTTTGACTGAACGTAAGTCACTATTCAGTTGTCTTTTGGCTTCTAAAGGGTTTAATAAACAATAGTCGAAATGATTCTTTTGGCAAAACGTTTCAATGACTCTTGAATAAACCCCCGTTGCTTCAAAAACGATTTGTGGTCGTTCTGGAAGAGCATAAATTTCTTGAAGAAGCTGGCAAAAATACGGTTTATCATGAAGAATTTCTTGTTCAAAAAGAAAAGTAGTTTCATGATAAATAACGGCGTAACTTTTTCCCATTGAGACATCTAAAGCAAGTACATACATGATTTTCATCTCCTAAAAAGTGTTGAAAGGTTCTTCACTGCTTCATTTCGTTCCTAATTTCCTACACACGGGCTCGAAGCCCCAACATACTTAAACCAGATTTTAAAATGACAGTGAAGGAGACCATTTTTTGTTTGGGACTCGAAGTCCAAGAGATCATGGTCGGTCTTCCTTTCACTTACAACTATACGCTTAAAAGAGCAATAGAGGGTAAATTCATCCGTCGATGAATTTACCCTCTAATCTTAGTATGTTTTGTTTATTATTTTCTCGAATACATAAAAAAACCATCTCAAAAAATGAGATGGAAAGTTAAGTGAGAGAGTGATAAGTATAGTGCGAATAAATACAAGGATTACAGAAGAATGTGGGGGTTCTGCATCATCGTCATTAAATGTTCCTGCAGTAGGAATATGAATTTCTGTCATATTATATTCAATAACTTGAACTGTGATGATTGCAACAGTTCCAATGATTGCTAACATAGTAGTCATACTTTCACTCCTCTCTTAATTTTAAATAAAAGTACTTAACTGATTGACTAGAGACTAAAAAGATACATCAACATGAACGTTGAGCTTTAGCACTATACAACGTAAAGATCACTCTTAGCTATTTTGAGAAAAGCCTTCTCCTCGACCAGTCTTGTTCTACTCATTGGTGTCTCTCGACATTTCTGAGCAATAGCCTATGTTTGTATAGGAGCCTCACCTAACTTATTACAAAGAAATAATAGTCTTTTAAGTAACTCTTTGTCAAGACATAAGCAGAAGTCAAAACAGTTCTATTTACAAATGAATGCGACGAACCATTTCTTCTGTTATTTGTTCTACAATATCAATGGTTGTTTTTGGCGAACGTTGATTTCTGGGGATATCGATTGAGTAAATTTTGGCAATACGACCAGGATTTGCATCCATTAATACAACCCGATCAGAAAGTTGAACTGCTTGTTGGACATCATGCGTGATCATCACAATTGATTTAGTCGCAATTTGATTGTTTAGCCAAATTTCTAATAAATCGTTAGATAATTGGCTGGCTGTAATGATATCTAAAGCTGAAAAAGGTTCGTCTAAGAGCAATAAGCTAGGTTCGATGGCTAAAGCACGAGCAAAGCCTACACGCTGTTTCATTCCACCAGATAACTCTCTGGGATAAGCTTTTTCAAAACCAGTTAAACCAATCATTTCAATGAGATTACTGACTCTTTTATTTATTTGTTCGCGAGAAATTTCTTTACGGTTTTCTAAGCCAAAGCTGATATTTTTTTCAACTGTCAACCAAGGAAAAAGGGCAAAATGTTGAAAAACCATGCCGATATTGGCATCAGGCTCATTAATGATTTTATCTTCAAAAGTAATTTCACCTCTAGTTGTACGAAGAAGTCCAGCAATACTTCTGAGCAACGTTGATTTTCCTGTTCCTGATTGTCCGATAATACTTAAAAATTCATTTGTTTTAACTGTTAAATCAATATTTTCAAGGACTTTTAAATGTTCTGAATGTCCTTCAATTTCAAATTCTTTATATACTGATTTTATGCTTAATAATTCTTTATTTTCCATCGTCTTATTAGATAGGTCAAGGGAAATAACCTATCGTTCTCCTCTCTAGTTTATCTTAAAAATTTAGTCGAGTTGAGTCGTCCAGCTATTAATAGTGAAATTTTTGTTTTGCTGCTCGATATAAAGGTTGCCAAACAAAGGCGATACATAAACCAACAACGAAACACATCGCTAAGGTTCCTAAGGCAGATTTATCTTTTACACCATCGTTTGCCGCAATATATTGTCCTAGGCCAGTAACATCTATTGATTTTTTGCCCCATTGAATGCTTTCTGCTGCGATATCAGCGTTCCAAGCAGCACCAGCAGCGTTAATAATTGCTGTAATGAGGTAAGGTAAAATAGAAGGGATCAAAAATTTTGTCCACCATTGCCATTTAGATAATTTAAAAAGTTTGGTTACGTCACGAATATCATCAGGGATGGCTAAGTAGCCAGCAATTACATTAAAGAAAAAATACCATTGGCAACCAACCATGATGAGTGGTAAAATCCACCATTCTAATTTGTTGAAGCCCATACTAATAATCAACACAATGAATGGAGTATAAACATTTGACGGAATGGAGCCTAAAATTTGTCCAATCGGCTGAACGATACTTAAGCGCCGATTATCATTCGCAACCCAAATTGCTAAGGGAGTAAAGATAATGCCAGCAACGACCATGGCCAAGGTAACCCGTAGTGTAGTATAAAGGGTTAATCTAGGAATCATGCTGAAATCTTGATGGGGCAAGAAATGATAGAGCTTAATAGAACAATAAACCCCAATAATGGTTAAGCTGACATACCATAATGTTTTGAAGAAATGGCGTAATTTTGCTAGTAATCGATAGAGATAGTCTAGCTTGAAAAAGTACCAAACTTTTGGTAAATCGTAAATCCAAAAATGACTGAATTTCACAAAAGCTTTTGAAAAGTATTTCGTTAAAGTTGCTTTTTTTAATAAATGATAAATGATGGATTTAGGTGGCGTCGTACTTTCGACATCTGTTTCATATTTAAAATAATAAGTGGCTCGAACTAAAGGTTGAAAAACTAAAAAGTTTAAAATCACCACATTGATTAATAAGGCAAAAACAGCCCATAAACAGGATTTAAAGTCGGCTCGATTTAATGCTACTTGGATATAAGAACCAATTCCTGGTAAATAAAGGTTGGTTTCTTTAGGAAAGGCAACAGAAGCTTGCTCGCTGGCCACCAAGGCAAACCAAGCCGCAGTTTGAGAAATAATAACGTTCCAAAGTAAGCCAGGAATTGAGTAAACAAATTCAAGCCGCCAAAATTTTTCCCAAGCATTGTACTTGAACTGATCGGTCACATTGACTAGATCTGAAGGAATAACTTCCATTATTTGATAAAGGGTCAACATGATGTTCCAAGCTTGACCTGTGAAGATGGCAAAAATAGCAACCGCTTCTGCGCCCATCACATTTCCTGGAAATAAACCAAGTAACCAAGCAGTTGTAAAGGTCAAAAAACCTAGCAATGGAACAGATTCAAGGAAATTAACTAATGGTAAAATGACTCTTCTTGCCGTTTTATATTTTACGGCTAAAATACCAAAAACAAAGGAAAACAGGAAGGACCAAGCCATACCCACAATCATTCGAAACATGGTTCGAATTGAAAAGTAAAAAAGATTTGATGGAGATAAGAAATCATCTGTTTTACTTGGTGTTGCGAGGAATTCTTCTGAGGGAAGGGTGTGGAGAGGGCGATTCATTTTTAGCCAAGAGAAGACGATGATAAAAATGAAAATGCCTAAAATGATGAGCAAGGTAAGATTCCCGATACTTTTAGCAAGTAGGGTATTTTTCTTAGATGATGCAGTGACAGCTTTCAATTTAAAAACCTCCAATTAATCATATTAAAGAGGTCGCCGAATAAAAGAAGAAGATTATAGGGTAATCACAATAATTGAGCTTTGGCTTTCTGAGACGTAAGAAAAAAATTCTAGTTATCTTAGGAAAGCCTTAATTCGACAATCCCTGCTTTACTCGTTACTGTCTCTCGACATTTCCGAGCGATAACCTGTGTTCTTCAGAGTAACCTCACCTAATATGATTCTATTTGATTTACATGCTTATCATACTCGTGACTAAAAATAAAACAATTTCTAGCTGGTTATACCTGAATTACTGTTTGTTGTTATTCTATTCAATGATTCTTAAAAAGATTGCCCACATTCTGTTTTTTTAGGGAGAAATTATCAGATGAGTATGTTATATAACCCGAGGTTAATAGCGTAGGATGTTGTATTTTTAGTTTGTCTCGTTTACTGTTAAAGATGTAAGTAGTAACTATACGTGAATGGCTAAAAAAATTAAAAGTAATCTAGCACCTAAATTAAACAACAAAGAAATTTGTTCAGAAGAAAGGAAATTATGATGATTATTTGGTTAAACGGTGCGTTTGGAGCCGGAAAAACGACCATTGCACATGAGTTACAACAAAAACTTCCCAATGCAATCATTTATGATCCAGAAATTATTGGTAGTGCATTGATGGAGTTAATTCCCGAAGAAATGAAAGAAAATGATTTTCAAGAGTATCAGGAATGGCGTTGCTGGAATGCTCATTTATTAAAACGAATGTCCAAAGAGTCTGGACGGCCGATTATTGTTCCAATGACCCTTTATAAAAAAGAATATGAAGAAGAGCTGATTGGATATCTGAGACGAGCAGGCATTGACGTTTATCATTTTTTGTTAGCGGTCGAGAAAGAAGAAATTTTACAAAGATTATTGAAAAGAAATGATGGAACTTTTGAATGGGGGAAAAATAAGTTGCCCGAAGTACTTGAAGGTTTTCGTCAGGTTAAGTTTACCGAGATTTTTAGAAATCATTCAGCTGACACGATAGAAATTGTAGCATCCATTCTTAATAGAATAACCGAATAAAAATAAAATAAGGGACCTAAGCCGAAATGACTTAGGTCCCTTATTTTCTACTTCTTAAGATAATCAACTACCAGCTACCCTGATTTCTTCAAACTTTAAGACCGCACATTTACGACAATCTATTTTTACACTGTCAAAATTTTCTTTCAAGTCTTGCATTTTGTTATTTTTAGCAGTATATTTTAGGTGTACCTAAAATATATTAGAGGTTAACCTTCTGACGGGAAGGGCCTTTTAAAATTATTGCAAAACGAAAGAAGGAATTGAATTGAAAAATTCAGAAGAACATGAACCAAAGCAAAGACATCATTTGATTGAATATGCAAATGGTCCTTCGCTTGAAGAAATTAATGGCACCATTGACGTGCCTAAAAATATGAGTTTTTGGAAAACGTTATTTGCTTACTCAGGTCCAGGAGCATTGGTAGCAGTGGGGTATATGGATCCAGGAAACTGGTCTACTTCAATTACTGGGGGACAAAATTTTCAATATTTATTGATGTCGATTATTTTAATTTCCAGTTTGATTGCAATGTTGCTCCAATATATGGCTGCTAAATTAGGTATTGTTTCACAGATGGATTTAGCACAAGCGATTCGTGCTAGAACTAGTAAGACGTTAGGTATTGTATTATGGATTTTAACAGAGTTAGCAATTATGGCTACAGATATCGCTGAAGTTATCGGGGGCGCAATTGCCTTATATTTATTATTTCATATTCCTTTAGGGCTGGCTGTCTTCATTACGGTATTTGATGTTTTACTTTTGTTGTTATTGACAAAAATTGGTTTTAGAAAAATTGAAGCTATTGTTGTTGCTTTAATTGTTGTTATTTTTGTGATTTTTGCTTATCAAGTGGCATTGTCAAATCCAGTATGGGGAGATGTAATTAAAGGGCTGGTTCCTAGCGCAGAAGCTTTTTCTACATCACATGCGGTGAATGGGCAAACGCCACTGACAGGTGCATTGGGGATTATTGGTGCAACAGTGATGCCTCATAATTTGTATTTACATTCTTCTGTTGTACAAAGTCGTAAAATTGATCGTAAAGATAAAACCGATATTCAACGCGCTTTACGCTTTTCAACTTGGGATTCTAATATTCAATTAACGATGGCATTTTTTGTTAACTCTTTGTTATTGATTATGGGTGTGGCCGTTTTTAAATCCGGCAGTGTCAAAGATCCTTCATTCTTTGGTTTGTTTGATGCTTTATCAAATCCAGCGGTTATGAGTAATTCTATTTTAGCGCATATTGCAGGTTCTGGAATTTTATCGATTTTATTTGCGGTAGCCTTATTGGCATCAGGACAAAATTCAACAATTACAGGAACCTTAACTGGTCAAATTATTATGGAAGGGTTTATTCATATGCGTGTGCCAATTTGGTTACGTCGGATGGTCACACGTTTGTTATCTGTTATTCCTGTCTTAATCTGTGTTTTAATGACCAGCGGGAAAAGTACAGTGGAAGAGCATATTGCGATTAATAATTTAATGAACAATTCACAAGTTTTTCTAGCATTTGCTTTGCCATTTTCGATGTTGCCTTTACTGATGTTTACAGATAGCCGTGTTGAAATGGGTGAACATTTTAAAAACTCGTGGTTAATTAAATTGTTAGGCTGGGTTTCTGTCATTGGCTTAATTTACCTCAATATGAAAGGCTTACCTGATCAAATTGAAGGATTCTTCGGTGATAATCCGACAGCGAGTCAAATTACGTTAGCCGATAATATTGCCTATGTCATCATAGCACTCGTCATCCTCTTGTTAGTTTGGACGGTTGTAGAATTATATAAAGGCGATAAACGATACGCACAGCAGCTTGCAGCTATGGAGCAACAAGTAGAGGAGGTTAAATAATGAAATTTTCAAAAATTATGGTTGGTGTTGAAGAGTCGCCAGATGCGTTAAAAGCATTTCATTATGCTATCCAAAAAGCAAAAGAAGAACAAGCTGAATTGGTTATTGTTTCGATTTTAGAAGAGAAAGAGATTAATGTTTACCAATCGTTAGATAAAAATTATTGGCAAGAACAGTTGGCGAAATTAGAGAAACAAACGGAAAAATATCAACAAGAAGCGTTAGCGAATGGCATCGATAAAGTAAGTGTAATTGTCAATGAAGGGAACCCAGGGGAATTAATTATTAATAAGCTTATTCCTTTGAATAAACCAGATTTGTTAATTATTGGCTCCAAGTCAACTAGCAAATTAAAAAGCTTTTTTGGTAGCCAAGCAGCTTATATGGCTCGATATGCCCCAATTTCTGTAATGATTATTCGCTAACAAAATTGAAACAGTTAAAAAAGCCGCCACGATTTACTATTCGTGGTGGCCTTTTTATAATAATTTTTGTTTATATAAATAAACAGCCAAACTTAGTTGTAGCGAACTATCAGGAAATTCTAAAGTTAAGTGAAGAATCTCTTCTATTTTTTTTAAGCGGTAAATAATTGTATTACGATGTACATACATATTTGTGGCAGTCAACGAAATATTTTTATTCGACTGAAAGTAGGTATTGATGGTTTCTAGTAGGGAACTTTCATGTTTTTGATCTTCTTTTTCCAATGGTTCAATCAATCGTTGATATATTTTTTGTTTGGCTTGTTTGGTCAGGGTTTCGATCATTAAACGATAAAAAAAGAGGTCGTCATAATTCAAAATAGTTCGTTGTTGTAATTCTTGACTTGCTTGTGCTAAGTGGAATGTTTCTTGTGCTAATTTATAAGAATCACACAGATTGGTGATTTTTTTGACAGTTGGCCCAATCGCTAATTTAAATGATAATTTTGGATTCAGTTTCATTAATTGCTCTAGTAAATTCTTGGCAAGATGAGTGGTTTGTGCAAGGTAGGTGGCTTCCTCTTGTGCTGGATTTTCTAGTAATAAAATAAAGCCAGTTTGTGTAGGAAAGGCAGTAATTTTTTGTCGATATCCTTCTAAAATATGATTCAATTGATGGCCAATGCTATTCATTTGAATAGTCGGATTAAACAGTTGTTCCAATTGTTCAATGGCTACAAGCAAGAGACTAAATGTATCTTTTTCATTTAATTGCAGATAATTACTAAATTCTTGCCAAGCTTGAGGATTGGTATTTTTTTCTTGGATAAGGTCTTGAAACAGCGCCCCGATCTTTTGCCTCGTTGTTAAATTTTCCGAAGATTCTAATTGAAGTTGTGGTAAAAGGTAGTGAGCACAGACCTCCACAGATAATAAATCAATCGTCTGTAATTTTTTGGTAGTTTGCCAAATCACTAAGTAAGATAAGCTGAGATTTTTCTTTTTGATGGGTAAAATTCGCAAAGATAACTGATGGTTCGCTAAGGAAAATTCAACAGTCAATGGTTCTTTATAAAATAATAGGAGCTCATTGTTCTGGGCTTTTAAAGCTGTCTCAAACTGTTTTTTGAGAGTCGCGTTGTTTAAAATACTGGTGATTCTTGTTGGCGCATCAGGTAAATCAAAATGATTCATAATCTGAAAACGCTCGTCTAAAAGCATTACAGGCGCTTGAATCGCGGCACTTAATACTTCTAGTAATTGGGTACTTTTTCCGCCAGCTTTGATAATTGTATAAAATTTATTATGCATATGAACAGAATGTTGGCTAATCGTTTCGTCAGGTTGATTGACTCGGCGATTGACCAATGAAATAATTTGAGAAAAGTTGTAATTATAAGGGATTGAGAGAATTGGTAAGCCGACGTCATTCGCTAATTGGATCATCTCTTGTGGAACTTCATTGAAATAACGTTGGACTTTAAAACCTAGAGCAGCGCAGTTCATATTTGCTAGTTCTTGAATAAGACGTTTTTGCAAGCAAGGCTGATCTTTGAAAATATAGCCGGTAGTTAATAAAATTTCTCCTGGCGTTAACCAGTCAAAAGCATCAGGATTTTCTAAAATATTTGCTTGTAGAATTGGCGCATCTAAATTGGTCTCGTGCGTCAATAAGGTTAAACCAGGTAGTTCTTCTGCATGGAGTAGATCATTGACCGTCATCATTAGCAAGGCCTCCTTTTGTATGAATTATCTAAAAATTAAGTGTATTTATTGTAAGATGTTACAAAACTATTTTAGGGAAAATAAGGTATCCTTATACTAATAGAAAAAAGTTCCAAGTCATCACGTGATTGGTAGTCACAAGTGACCAAATAAGAACAATCAGCGCTTACAACCTATAGAAACGCATCGTTTAAAGATATAGCAATAGTATACTTAATTTTTAATGCTTTTACTATTGTTTCAGCTACTTTAAATTTCTCAAGTATTTCTATAATCTGTAAGTTTTTTGAGACTCTTATCAGATATGCTTCTTTTTCTATATTTTATCAGAAAATTCTGGTAACTTTGAAGGTTATAGTTTGTAAAATGGAGGGATCGGTATGAAAAAATTAAAAATGTTAGGATGTGTCGGTTTGCTTTTAGCTTTAACGGCTTGTCAGGCGGGAACGGGAAACTCGGCTGATAGTAATAAAGCAGCGGAACAAAAAATTGCAATTAGTTCTGAAGCGGCTATTTCGACAATGGAACCACACACAGCGGGGGATACGACCTCGACTTTAGTCATGAATCAAGTTTATGAAGGACTCTATGTTTTAGGTAAAGAAGATGAATTAGAGTTGGGGGTCGCTGCCGAAGAACCAGCGATTTCTGAAGATGAAACCGTTTATACATTTAAGATTAGAGAAGATGCCAAATGGTCGAATGATGATCCAGTAACAGCAAATGACTTTGTTTATGCATGGAAACAAGTTGCTTCCCCTAAATCAGGATCGATTCATCAAGCGTTATTTTTTGATGTCATTAAAAATGCTAAGGAAATTGCTTTAGAAGGCGCAGATGTGAATACTCTTGGGGTTAAGGCGCTAGATGATAAAACGTTAGAAATAACTTTAGAACGGCCCACCCCTTATTTGAAATCATTACTTTCGTTTCCTGTTTTGTTTCCACAAAATGAAAAATATATCAAAGAACAAGGGGATAAATATGCCACTGATGCAGAACATTTGATTTATAATGGTCCTTTTAAATTGAAAGAATGGGATAATGCCTCTTCTGATGACTGGACCTACGAAAAAAATGATACGTATTGGGATGCTGAAAAAGTTAAATTATCAGAAGCAAAAGTTTCAGTAATTAAGAGCCCAACGACAGCGGTGAATTTGTTTGACTCGAATGAATTGGATGTAGTGAATAAGCTAAGTGGTGAATTTATTCCTGGTTATGTTGATAATCCAGCCTTTCTTTCAATTCCTCAATTCGTCACATACTTTTTAAAAATGAACAGTGTTCGTGATGGAAAAGAAAATCCGGCTTTAGCGAACAACAATATTCGTAAAGCGTTGGCACAAGCTTTTGATAAAGAAAGTTTTGTAAAAGAAGTCTTGCAAGATCAATCAACGGCTACAGATCAAGTAATTCCGCCGGGACAAACGATTGCGCCAGATGGAACAGATTTCACAAAACTAGCTGCTAAGAAAAATAACTATTTAACCTACGATACAGCGAAAGCAAAAGAATTCTGGGAAAAAGGGAAAAAAGAAATTGGGCTGGATAAAATCAAATTAGAATTTTTAACAGATGATACAGACAGCGCCAAAAAAGCTGCTGAGTTTTTCCAATTTCAATTGGAAGAAAATCTAGACGGATTAGAAGTGAATGTTACTCAAGTTCCTTTTACTATTCGTGTTGATCGTGATCAAACGAGAGACTACGATTTAGAATTATCTGGTTGGGGAACCGATTATCGTGATCCATTAACAGTTATGCGCATCTTTACTTCGGATAGTACCTTGGGCGGCGTAACGTTCAAGAGTGATACGTATGATCAATTAATCCAAGAGACTAGAACAACACATGCGGCTGATCAAGAGGCTCGTTTAAATGACTTTGCTCAAGCACAAGATATTTTGGTGAATCAGGAAACGGTTTTAGCACCAATCTACAATCGAAGCATTTCTGTATTAGCTAATCAAAAAATCAAGGATCTGTATTGGCATTCATTTGGACCTACGTACAGTTTAAAATGGGCTTATGTTAACTAATTGAATGAAGGTAGGAAGGGGTTTGTCATGCTTTTAAAAAACTGTAAATTAGAAACAGGATTTTCTACTGTGAATCAGCGAATTGTTGCGACAGAAACAGCTAGCTATGATATTCGAATTGAAAACGAGGTCTGTACTGCGGTCGCACCGCAGTTAAGGCCTTTAGAGAACGAAACAGTTATCGATGTGAATCAGCAACTCGTTTTACCTGCTCTAAGAGAAATGCATATTCATATTGATAAAACGTATTTTGGGGGACCTTGGAAGGCCTGTCGTCCACTAACGAAAGGAATTTTAACACGTATTGAAGAAGAAACTTGGCTGTTACCTGAACAATTACCAACTAGTTTAGAACGTGCTTGCCAAGTTATTGAGCAGTATATTCAACAAGGCCATTATCATATTCGCAGTCATTGTAATGTAGATCCATCTATTGGAACGAAACATATTGAAATCACTAAAGAAGCATTTAGTCGATATGAACAATACATTACTCATGAAATTGTGGCTTTTCCTCAACACGGATTACTCCGCTCACAAGTCGAACCTTTGATGCGCGAAGCCTTACGCATGGGGGCAACTCATGTCGGCGGCGTTGATCCAGCCCTTGTGGATCGTCATGTGGATCATTCAATCGCAAAAATATTTGAATTAGCTACCACATTTAATAAAAAAATTGATGTTCATTTACACGCCCGTGATACTTTGGGACTTTATGAATTTAATAAATTTGTTGATTATACAGAACAAGCAAAGATGTTTGGCAAAGTCACTTTAAGTCATGCTTTAGCCTTAGGGAGCTTAGAAGAAGCAGCAATTAGAGACATTGCGCAAAAATTCATCGAAACAGGGATTGATTTGACTTCGACTGTACCGATTGGAATGCCCACCATGCCGATTCCAACCTTGGTTGAACAAGGTGTTAAGATTTCCGTTGCTCATGACAGTTTGACGGATCATTGGTCGCCTTTCGGCAGTGGCAATACAATAGAAAAATTAAATACAGCCGCTCAAAGATTTAAAATTAGCGATGAGTATCGCTTGAATCGTTTATGGGGCTTAGCGAGTAATTTTGTAACGCCTCTTGATCCTAACGGGCAGCGTATTTGGCCTAACGTCGGCGATTCTGCAGATTTCCTACTATTTAATGCTGAGAGCACTGCTCACGTGATTGCACGCCAACAGCCAATCCAACAACTGATACTAAAAGGACAACTGGTTGAAGCCGTTCAAAAGGGGGAAAGAGAATGACAGCATCCATTGTTTATTTGAATAATGTTCGTTTAGAAACTGGTTTTGCTAAAGACCACCACGAATTAACGTATACTAAAACCTCACGCTATACTTTAGCGATTCAAGAAGGCAAAATCCAAGCGATTATTCCGCAAAATCAAGTCACTGAAAAGCAACAAGGCACTGATTTAAACGGGCAACTGGCTATTCCCGCTTTTCAAGAGAGCCATAATCACTTAGATAAAACCTACCTTTCATTAGGCTGGCGCGCTAGCCAACCTGTTAAGAATTTAAAAGAGCGTTTAGCAGACGAAGCCAGTGAACTTAAATTGTTAGCTCCGTCAACAGAACAACGAGCGACGGCCATGATTGAAAAATTGATTGGTTATGGAGCCTCTTATATTCGGACACATGTCAACATTGATCCTTATGTAGAACTAGAAAACTTTTGGGGCGTCAAAAGAGCCTTAGAAAAATATGCGCATGTGATTGATTATGATATTGTTGTCTTTCCACAGCATGGATTATTAAAAAATCCCCAAACGGTTTTACTCATGAAAGAAGCCCTAAAAAATGGTGGAACAATGGTTGGCGGTTTAGATCCTGCAGGCATTGATTATGCAATTGAAGAATCTTTAGAAACTATTTTCGATCTGGCAGAAGAATTTCAAGTAGGAATCGATATCCACTTGCATGATACGGGGGAAGTGGGCGTTTATACAATTGATAAATTTTTAGACATTTTAGAAGAACGAAAATTTACTCAGCGAACCGCTATCAGTCATGCCTTTGCGCTGCTAGATGTACGACCAGCAGAAAAAGAAAAACTATACCAACGCTTGGCAACGCATCAAACGGCGATTATGTCTACAATTCCTTATGATCCTCGTTATTTATTGCCACCAATTGATGTGTTACGCCAAGCTGGTGTATCGGTTCATTTAGGTAGTGATGGCTTTTTTGACTCTTGGAGTTCTAATGTTTCAGGTGATTTATTTGAAAAATTACGTAATTTTTGTGAAATGACAGGAAAGATTACAGAAGAGCAACTTACTCAAGCTTACGTCCATGGCTGTGGCAAAGAAGCACCTTTTTCATTTGAAGAAGAACGCCTTTGGTTTACAGAAGGCGACGAAGCAAACTTTATCTTTACAGAAGCAGCTTCTACAGCAGAAGTGATTGCTAGAAAACCGCAGAAACGCAAGATTATGTTGAAAGGACAATGGGTTTAACTTGCTTTAAAATTAGGTAGAAATAGAATGCTAAAAAGCCAAACAGAGGAAACTGGGTTCAGCTCTGAGCAACGCATAGTGTCAGTCCTGCGGTAACTCGTCACAGTTTAATCCTTATAAAGTGCTTCTGCTCACAACGTGGATCAGCGTTTCAAGTTTGTTTGACTCACTTTAACATAGCACTTTTGCGTATCTTCCTTTATAATAAGACAAAATGAAGGAGATGAACCAAGCATGACTGAACAAACGAGAGAAAACAAAAAAGCAGCCTACGAATTGTGCTTACAACAATTGAGCGGTTTGTTAGAAATAGAAACGGATGCTATTGCAAATTTAGCAAACTCGTCCGCGTTAATTGCACAAACATTACCAGATACCGTTTTTGCTGGGTATTATTTATATAAAGATGAAGAATTAGTTTTGGGGCCTTTTCAAGGGAAAGTCTCTTGTACCAGAATTAAAATGGGCAAAGGTGTCTGTGGTGAGTCCGCGGAAAAACAAGCTACATTGATTGTTGATAACGTGAAGACACACGCCAATTATATTTCTTGTGACTCAGCTGCGATGTCTGAAATCGTTGTACCGATGGTAAAAAATCATCAATTGGTCGGTGTTTTAGATATTGATAGTGGTGTAACAAATAGCTATGATGCGGTTGACCAACTGTATTTGGAAAAATTTGTTACCTTGTTACTAGAAAAATCAGATTTTTAAGCAGACTATTTTTGCTTTCTGACAAATCATGAGAAAATAAAGTATAAAATTTGATCATGAAAGAAGGTGAGTCATTTGTTAGAGCTGTATATAAATTTTAAAGGTGAAGCAAAAGAAGCAATTGCGTTCTATGAAGATGTTTTTGATACAAAATGTCAAAATTTAATGACTTTTGGCGAAGCACCTGAAGATCCTGAGCATCCTATAAACGACGAGATGAAGGATTTAGTGATGAACGCAAGTATCATTATTGAAGGAACCTATGTAATGATTTCAGATGTTCCTGATATGTTTGGTTTTGAAGTTACGGAAGGAAATAACCTTTCGCTCGTGGTTAGCACAGATGATGATGAAAAAATTGATCGCTTATTTAAACGATTATCTGAAGGTGGCACTGTTACAATGCCATTATCTGAAACTTTTTGGTCCAAAAAGTATGGTTCCCTAAAAGATCAGTTTGGCATCCATTGGATGTTTAATTATTATGAAGAAGATTAAAATAAAAAATCCCCAATCCGTTATTTTCATTGGATTGGGGATTTTTTATTCATGAAAGAATTGCTTCTTAGCGATTTGATACTGCCGTTGCTTTTCTGTCCAAAATTGCTGATCGTTTTCATCAATTTTGCGAATGACTTTTGCTGGATTACCTCCAACAATCGTGTTGGCAGGAACGTCTTTTGTAACCACAGCACCAGCAGCGACAATAGCATTTTTTCCAATTGTAACGCCAGGTAAAATGGTGGCACTTCCGCCAATCCACACGTTATCTTCAACAATAATTGGCGTCCCGAATTCTAATTCTGCAGTTCGAATCGTTGGATCAATTGGATGGCCGGCAGTATAAAAACTAGCACGAGGGCCAACCATGACATTATCACCGAAGATGATTTTGTTTACATCTAAAAAAATGCAATCTATATTTGCATAAAAATTTTCTCCTACCTCAATATGGCGACCGTAATCTACATGGAGGGGTGGGGTGATATATAACTCATTGCCAGTTTTTCCTAATAATTCTTTTTCTAGGGCCACAATTTCTTTCACATTATCGATAGGAAGTTGATTGATTTTTTGAGCTAACACCTTGCCTTTTGTTGATTTATTTTCGGGTAAAATGGTGGGGGCGTAATATAATTCACCTTTTAACATTTGCATATAATCAAAGTCATTTTGTTTTATGTAAGCGCTCCTTTAGGCTTTTTCTCTATTGTATCAAATTAATACAATAAGTCGAGGAATATGTAAAATAAAAAAGGACAGATAGCAAAATAGCCTTGCTTATCTATCCTTTACCTAAGGTTATCCAATTTTTTTAACTCTCCCGCCAATTTTATCTGCTAATTTTTGTGCTTCTTTTTCAGAGTGGTAAACTAAACAACCTGATTTATCTCGCGTACGTTTACCATCTGCAGTTAAATAGCCATGAAAAAATTTGATTGCATACATAGACATCACCACCTTTCTAATTGAAAATAGTGTAAATGGAGCGATTAAAAATGTCAAATAATAGAAGTGCTCTTAACCATTCTTATCTTTTTTAGTTCGAAGATAAGCTTGGT
Organism: Enterococcus sp. S183_ASV_20; assembly: GCF_018919685.1. Lineage (NCBI taxonomy): Bacteria > Bacillati > Bacillota > Bacilli > Lactobacillales > Enterococcaceae > Enterococcus > Enterococcus sp. S183_ASV_20. The sequence continues at coordinate 2,609 of NZ_JAHLRI010000023.1, read as the reverse complement.
TAAGAGCATCTTTTCACTTAATAAATTAGTTTGAAACGGGTCGTTGAGTGAAATTCCTGTTCAGGTGAGAGGGTGATAGAACCGAACAACGGAAATCTTTCAGCACCAGGACAGACTTGGGTTTCAAATGTGAGCGCTCCGTGATTGACTAATTTTTGCCCTTGAATATCGGGACCGCTATCAGCAAAATTTGCTGAAAAAATAACAACTGAAGGTTGATCAGTGAACATTTCTAAGGTGATATCTTTAGTAGGACTTTTTAAGATAACATCTGGGTTAATTAAATCATGATTGGTTAAGATGAAAGGGTGATCGAAGCCGTTCATCTTTTGGATTTGTTCATCGTTACTTGAAAAAACCTCAGCTAATTTTTTAGGTTTTTGTAAATCAAAAGCTGTCTGGTCGACGGAAGCTAATTCTCCAAGCGGTAAAACTCTTTCATCAAGCGGGACAAACTTTTGGGCATTTATTTGTAACTCATGCGCATCAATGGGGATTGTAGGATTTCCAGTTAAATTAAAGTAGACATGATTGGTTGGATTAAAAAGTGTTTGTTCATCTGTAGTTGCCTGATACTCAATTTGCCATTCATTTTCTTCAGTCAATGTATACGTGACTGAAACAGTGAGATTTCCAGGAAAACCATTTTCACCAGCAGGACTCTCTAGCCAAAATTTCACAGAAGGATTCGCTTGTGCCTCTTGGATTTCGCTGTGCCATTTTTTACTTTCAAACCCAGGTGTGCCACCGTGAAGTGTTGTTTGAGTAGGAGTATTAATCATCGTTTGATACGTTTTACCCGCTAGTTCAAAGGAGCCATCGGCAATTCGGCCAGCTGTTCGACCAATTGTTGCACCAAAATATAAGTCTTTAGACAAATATTCATCTGCTGAGGGAAAGCCTAGCACGAGTGATCGGGATTCATTTTTTGTAAGAGGAACGTCGAGCGCAACAATTCGCGCACCAAAATCTGTTGCTTTTAAAGTCACACCATTTTTATTCGTCAGTGTGTAAAGAAGCATTCCTTGTCCAAATGATTCAGTTGAAATAGTCAAAATAATCAATCCTTCCTTCAAGTAAATATTTAGTAAATTTAATTTTGTTTTTTAGATTATTTAAATAGTCGAAAAGAAACACTAAGAAAATAAATCTTTATTTAATTGTATTGTACACGTTTTCAACCGAAATGACAATTAAGGAAATATTAAGTAAATATTTGCAAAAGTTTAGTAAATATTATACAATTTGTTTACTAGTGAAAGGAGCGATTAGTGATGGAAGAACTGTTAATGAATCGATTTGTAGAAATATTTGGTGAGAAAGGGACAGCCTGTTATTTTGCCCCTGGAAGAATTAATTTGATTGGTGAACATACAGATTACAATGGCGGTCATGTTTTCCCAGCGGCTATTACTTTAGGGACATTTGGTGTGGCAAGAAAAAGAGACGACCAAAAAATTCGAATGTTTTCTGATAATTTTAAAGAGGTTGGTCTCATCGAATTTTCATTAGAAGATTTAACCTATTCAGATTCAGATGATTGGGCAAATTATCCTAAAGGCGTTTTAAATTACTTGATTGAAAGCGGACACAATATTGATTCTGGCTTAGATGTGCTCTTCTACGGTACGATTCCTAATGGTGCTGGCTTGTCTTCTTCAGCTTCTATTGAACTTTTAATGGGAACGATCTGTAATGATTTATATGCTTTACACTGTCCAATGCTTGAATTGGTGCAAATCGGTAAAAAAGTGGAGAATGAATTTATTGGCGTTAATTCAGGAATTATGGACCAATTTGCCGTAGGGATGGGAGAAAAAGATCAAGCTATTCTACTAGATACCAATAATATGCACTATGAAATGGTTCCCGCCAAATTAGGTGAGTATACGATTGTCATTATGAATACTAACAAACGCCGTGAATTAGCAGATTCAAAATATAATGAACGTCGTGCAGAATGCGAAGAAGCCGTTCGTTTGCTTCAAAAAGAGTTATCTATTGAATTTTTAGGTGAATTAGACAGCGAGACATTTGAACAATATCAAGCATTGATTGGAGATCCAGCGTTGATTAAACGAGCGCGTCATGCCGTCACAGAAAATGAACGAACTTTATTGGCAAAACAAGCGCTAACTGAAGGGGATTTGGAAGAATTTGGCTTATTATTAAATGCCTCACATCGTTCGCTAAAAGAAGATTACGAAGTAACTGGCATTGAGTTGGATACCTTAGTGGCTTGTGCGCAAGAACAACCAGGCGTTTTGGGCGCACGGATGACTGGTGCAGGGTTTGGCGGTTGTAGTATTGCTTTGGTACCAAAGCAAAATATAGATGCATTTATTGAAGCTGTTGGCCAGAGTTATCAAGATAAAATTGGCTATGCTGCTGATTTTTATCCTGCATCAATTGATGATGGTGCCAGAAAGTTATTTTAGAAAGGAAGGCTTTAAATGTCTATTTTAGTATTAGGTGGCGCAGGCTACATCGGCTCACATGCCGTCGATCAATTAATTTCAAAAGGCTATGCCGTTGTGGTTGTTGATAATTTATTAACGGGGCATCGTTCAGCAGTTCATGAACAAGCGACTTTCTATGAAGGCGATATT
>NZ_JAHLRI010000022.1:0-46059 GCF_018919685.1 Enterococcus sp. S183_ASV_20 | reverse complement strand
TCCTGCTTGCCACAACTTAACGGCTTCTGCCCATATCTGATTGCGCGTTTCGTCGGTCATTTCCCACACTTTATTTTTAATCGGTTGAATGCCGACGTCTACTGGCCAAAAACGCCGATTTCCTGTTTTATCTCTCAGAAACTCGTTGTCGTTCGTTGTTCCCCAAAAGACACAACGGCGTTTAAAATAGGACTTATGCCGACCGTAAGCAACGCGGAAAATGTCTTCTTGCTTGCTAATAAAATGTTTGGTGGCTTCAATGTCTGCTTTTTTTGTCGCTGACAATTCGCCCATTTCCATGATCCAAACACCTTGCAACGCTTCGTAAGAGTCTTTCCCCGTCACACCTTCTAAGCTGTTAGAAAACCAGTCTCCCGCCAATTTTGCAGGCAATAGCGTTTTTCCTATTCCTTGCGGACCGCTAGTCACTAGCATGTAGTCAAACTTAATCCCTGGCACAAAAATACGCCCTACGGCAGCCGTTAAAAATTTTTTCGTAACAACCCGATTAAACGACGTATCTTCTGCGCCTAAGTAGTCTATTAGTAAAGTTTCTACGCGAGGCACTCCGTCCCAGTGCAAGCTTTCTAGGTATTCTTTTACGGGGTCATATGAGTTTCTTTCGATTTCTTGGACTAGCGCATCATCGATTTTGCCACGGTTCACAATACCGTAAATTTTTTCGATGTATACACGTAACCCCGCATCGTCGCTGTCCTTCCACATCTTGTCTCGATCTAACTTCCGCCAAGGCAAGTTGTCTTTCACCTCAATACGATTAGAGAAACTGTTCATAAAAATTTTCTTTTTGAGGTTCGGGTCGTTCAGCATAATGACTTCTAAATTTTTCGCGGAAGCCATAATCTGACCGTATTCATCAATTTCGAGGTCCAATTTTGTAAACCAGTCTTTGTCGTTCTCTTCCAATTCGTCTAGCTCGCCGTCAAAGTCTTCTAACGCTTGTGACAACCGTTCGCTTTGAAGTAAGGTCTTCACTTGCTTGTCTTCCATCGCGAACTCTCGCATCGCTTTAAACGATGGATAACGGTCAATCCGAGTTGTCGGTTTGACATCCTCATCTAAATCGCCAAACAAATGAATGCGGACAAGGTCAAACGCGTTCACCAGTTGATCGCCTACAGGATCCGTACCGTGGTGAGAATAAGCGAACTTATCATCATAAATCACTAACCCACCACTAGTAGAACCTTCTAAAAATGTCCAACGGTCCTCTCTTCCTGTTGATCCGTAGATGTCAGGTAAAAAGGTTTCAATCGCTGAAACAATGTCATACGTGCGACAAAACGCCCCGACAACCCCTTTTTTCTCTAATGGGTCGCCTGCTTTTTTTGCTTGTCTTTCACGAATTGAATGCCCGCGAGAACTTTCAGGCCAAAAACTCGCATCTCGCCAGTCTTCGTATTGGCTTAGAATTTCGTCAGGATCGACCCACGGCAAATCGATGTTATCGGTGAAATATTCCCCGTCTATCGAATGACTGGGCCAATACATTAAACGTTCTGCCTGATACGTCGTATCATCGAAGTTATCCATGCCGAAAAACTCCGCAAGCTTTCTCGCTAGGGGCTCATATTCTTCGGCGGTCACTGGGCGACTTAACGGAATAATCAAGCGATAACGCGGACCTTTCACTAAATGGCTGTGTGTCGTGTAGACAGCTGCGGCATGGTCAAATAACAGCTGTACATCGTCCCAAAAGTCTAACGTCGTACTGTCGGCATCTAACGTAACAAGACTTCGCTGTTGCGTGTTTCCTCTTTTCCGTCGTCCTTCTTTTAACCAACCACCAATAAACGCCCCAACGTCTTTAACTTCGCCCTGCTTAGACTTTGGCATTTTTTTGTAGTCTTCGACAGTCTCTTGTGTCACTGTCGGCGTTTTCAATCGTTGGGTAAAATCCGACCAAGACATCTGCCGATTTTTCCATTTTTTCTCGGTTTTTGAAGCACCCACTGCAAGATGGATTTCACCATCATAGGCTAATTTGATGTTTTTTTCTGGCTGTTCCATCTTTCCGCTTCCTTTCTTTTATTGTTTAAGGATGAAACCTAAACAGTCAAGCCATCCTTCTTGATAATCACTTGTGGGTAATTCCCGCTCATAATTAAGCGAAGCGCTTATCGCTTTCAGGTATTTACGAATGCCAACAAAATAGCCTAACAAAAAATAAAGCGCTAAGGCCATTAATATAAATAATACTTCTCCCATTTATTCTTAGTCCTTTCCATATTTGTACTCGTAAATTAGATTAGTTAACCAGCTATAATCTAGCTCTTGCTCTTCGTCAAACTCCTGTTCGTTGACATAAGCAGCAAAATCTACGATATTTTCGATATTTTCCTCATCATAAAAACCCCAACTCCAAATGAATGCTTTAACACGAACGAGTTCCCCAATATCTTTTTTAAAAACAAAAACGGGCTCATTGACCATTTCAACACTCATACAAAATTCACATGTCCCCACTTCTTCTTCGTGAGGATTAGTTTCAACATCAACTAGTTTTAGTTTCATTTTCTATCGCTCCTTTTTCTAATTTTTAGTGATTTTCAATTCCCAATCATCGCTATCAAAAAATACAAATTCTAATTCCTCAAAATCGTTTGTATTTTTTATCAAATCTTTAAATTTCTTATTTGAACAAATATTTCCAAAGCGTTTTAAAAAGCGGTGCTTAAAATTTTCATAATCACTGTAACTAAATTCAAAAACTTTCCCAGTTGAAAAAACTCCACCAGTTGTCAGTTCTAACTTTACATAATTTAGTGCCATTATCTGAACCTCCTAATCTTTCATGTAATATTTCGTTTCAAATCCTTCGGCGTTTAACGGCAAGCCTTCCGCCCAATCAGGAACTACAGACATGATTTTGTTCATTTCTTCAATAGATTTTTCCCCTTCTGGCACTTCGGCTACTGCCTCATCGTGCACATGGAAAACAATAGGATAGCCCTCACGTTCAAGCCTCTGCATCGCTTCTGCTAAAACGTCTCTTGCCGTTGCTTGGACAATGTTTTCCACCAATTTACCGCCGTAGGTTTGCTGTTCCGTGAAAGCGACTTTATCGCCTTGCCCTTCATAAAAAATAGCAGGACCGTAGTCACCTTCTTTTAAATGCGCTTTTGCATACGCTAGTTTTCGTCCGCTTGGTAGCTGAATAAACAAGAATCCTGCTTTTTTATAAAATTTCAACCCACGAGGGCCTTTTTTAATGCCGCCGTTTTGTAAACAGTCAATCACAGCTTTTTGGGTTTCATGCCAAAAGTTCTTAATGCGTTTATTGGCTGTACGCCAACGGTCCACAATGTCTTGTAATTCGTGTTCTTCAATGCCGTTTTCTAATGCACCCATTGCTTTAAGCGCCCCTGGTCCGCCTTGGTAACCAAGCGCCAATGTCGCCACTTTTCCACGTTGGCGCATGTCTTTACCTTCGTGGCTTTTCCAGTCGTAGTCCGTCACTTCGCCTAAATGGAACATCTGCGCCGCTGTTGCTTCGTAAATTTTGCCGTGTGTGCGGAATACTTCTAATACCCAATCTTGTTTGGCATACCAAGCAATCACTCGGGCCTCAATGGCTGAAAAGTCAGACACGATGAACCGATGCCCTTCTTTGGCAACTAAACCTGTTCGGATAAGTTGTTTCAATGTGTCTGGCACATCTTCATACATTAATTCGATGCCTTCAACATCTTTTGCTTTCACAAGCTGACGGGCAAAATCAATTTCACTTAAATAGTTTCTAGGCAAGTTCTGTACTTGTAATAATCGCCCTGCCCACCGTCCTGTGCGGTTGGCACCGTAAAATTGTAAAATGCCATGAATGCGATTATCTGAACAACGTGCATTATCCATCATCAGATATTTTTTCGTGCTTGAATTAGACAAACTAAGGCGCAATTTTAATACCTCCGCCACATTCTCGGGCAAGTTTCCTAATGCTAGAGCCTTTAACACAACCTCTTTTCCTAACTTCTCGAAAGGCGTTCCTTGTTCTTCTAGCCACTTTTTCAGTTGCGCTAAGCTGTTAGGATTTTCCAATCCTGTTAAAGCCTTCATTTCGTTTAATCCCGCTTCGCTTAAATCGGCCATAATATCAATAGCAGCCGTTGCCAATTCGTGGTCAATTTCTGCCCCTCTGTCGTTAATCCGCTGATCCAAGGTGTAAAGCTTCCACTCACTTTCGGGGACAGGGAAGCGATTCAACTTATTCGCGATAGCCATTTCTACATTGACGTCTTGAATACAATACTCTATAAACGTTTGCCATTTTTCGGGAGCGTGTTCAGGTAAATTCCTTGTACGCATGCCGTTTTTCTTGGTCGGCTTACACGGTTTAGAAAAGAAGTTAATCAGTTGCGTACCTCTTGTGTCTTTTTGCTGTTCGATGTTTAAATATTTCGCACATTGCCCTAAAGAAGCTGGCAACCCTAATTCGTTTGCGTGAACCATCGTACAGTGCCATTGTGCAGGGTCTAAGTAGTACGGAATACCTAAATACTTAGACAAACAAACGCGCTCAAATTGGGCATTAAATGCAATTTTAAGCACGTTCTTATCTGTTAGCGCAGCCACTATCTCGTCAGGTATTTCGCTAATTGTTAAGTCCTCACATTCGACAGGCTGACCATCAACCGAATAAGCAAAAAGTAAAATTTCAAAGTTGGGGCTATCAGCGTATTTATAAACCCCAACTTTGGTTAAGTCTTCATCCGAATACGTTTCAATATCAATATTTAACGTTTTCATTTGCTATCAGCCGTTTCAGATGGTAACCGCAATTTACTTTTATCAACGGCAATCATCGGAAGCTGTGCTTCTTCCTCTTTAAAAACATCAACGTTGATCCCTAGTTCTTCAAGATAAGCCACTCCTTGTTTAGCAGGCACTCTTTCTACATTTGCAATAATCGCATTGTACGTTTCTCTTACCTCTCGGATTTCTTGATCGTAAACAGCTTCTACTTTCGCAAGCCCTTTTATTGAGTTATACTTAAGTTTTTCAAGAAACCCTTTCTTATAGGTTTCAAAATCTCTAGCATCCGTATCGCGATAAAAGCTCCATATTTCCAAACTGTTTTCTTCTAACAGATCGACAAGTTCATTTTTTACGTTTTGGCGAATCTTGAGTGATTCAAAATAGTCGCGTAATTTCTTAAATTCAGGATCAATTTTCAGCCACTCTGATTCAATATGTGCACGAATAGCCTTCGTCTTTTTTGCTCTTATTTCTTTTTCCACTGAATTTTTTAAGGTGTCCACATAGTTTCTTAAACGTGCTTTAGTTGGTTTCATTTTTTCCTACCTCCTGATCTTCTACTGATGTATATTCTTGTTTAACGTAAAATGCCATATTCGGTAGTTCAGACAGTCTAAGTGAATACTCGTTTACCTGAACAAGTGAACCTTTAGCTGTAGTAAAATAAATCATATTTGATTTTCTCTCTTCAAGTAGTTCAAAAACATCGTGTAATTCTATTGGTAAATAAACTGGCCGTTTACTCATTTCAATTTCTCCTTTCAAAAGAAAAGGGGCATTTTAGCCCCTTATTCAATTTTTAGCTAAACATATCGTCTTCTTCGTCTTCCCATTCTAGGTCACCAAAGTCGGATTCAGCATTGGCACGACCGCCTAAGAAGTCCCCTTTACATAACGTTAAAATGTTGTTTAGCCCAGCAGTAACCCCTTTGTTTCCTGCGGTACTGTAAGCATAAAAGTTAATAGATGCAATCGCATAAACACCTGAATAAACTTCGTCTAGATCGTCTGTTTTTACAAGCACGCCGTCTTCACGTTTTACGACTTGTGGTTTCGTTTTACTTGATACATTGATAAACATCGCGTTTTCAAATTCTGGGCGTTCTTCGGTGTCCATTTCTTCATCACCATCGCGTAAGGTCGTTTTTAAACGGTCAAATTTAACACCTTTTAATTTGTCCCCTTTTGCGCCTTCATAGGCTGTTTTGATTGCTTCTTTCATCGCTTTAAGTGTTTCTTTATCGTCTTTTGGAATAATCAACATGCAAGAATATTTTTTCTCTTGTCCTTCTTCCATCGCATGAGGTTCTAACACATGCACAAAACTTAATCTCACTTGATTTGTAATTACTTTCGTTCCAGTTACTTTTGCCATTTTAAATTCCTACTTTCTTATATTTTTTAGTTGAATAATTCGTCTTCTTCTAAATCATCTAACGAATTAGAAGCTTGATCTGTAAAATACTGTTTAATATCTGAGATGATTTGTTCTTTCATCTCTAAAATAGATTCTTTATAGGTTTTTAGGTTCATTGTCCACGTTTCATCTACAAGCAATGAGTTAGTAACTAACGACGATAACGCCGCTTCAATCGTGTTAAAATATCCTTTAAATAACACTTTATTCTCACTGAATACATAAAGCCCAACATTGCGTGTATCTTCTCTTGTGATGTAATAACCTTTACCGCTAAAAATTACAGGCTTTTCTTTACATGCTTTTTGAGGCATTTTATTCCACCCCTTCAAAATCATTAAGCGCATTTTCTACGCTGTTTAACGCTGGTCGCTTGTCACTTTCAGGAACAAGAACAGGCTTTCCTTCTGGTTTGATGATGAAGTCTGCAGCTAATTCCGCAAATTTTTTCTTGCCGACGACTTTTTCTAATTGCCCAATGGCTTTCAATTCTTGCGGTTTTAAAATGTCTTCATCTTCAAACCCTTCGGCTTCTAAAACCATCAGCAACCCTTCATTATCTGAAATTTTTCGATTACTTCGCCCAGCAACTACTTTCCAACCAGGGAACTCTTCGCCTTCGTCACGTGCTTTCAGTAAAGCGTAAGTTTCCACATGTTCCAGCCATTTTTTTATCTCTGGCGCACGTTCTAAAATTTCAGCAATTTCTTCATTGGTTAAAAGCGGTGCTTCTTTCAGCTCGTGCTTGTCAATCAGCTGAAAATTTCTCTCCGCACGTGGCCGTAGTTGGGCACGAACTTTTGAAAACTTCACAACGTCGTCTGTAATCGTCCACTCTCCTGTACCTTCCCAAGCCTGCACTGCTCGAGGCGCCACGTAATTATCGGCCCAATAAAGCAACTCTTCTTTTTCAATTTCAAAGGTTGAAATATTGTCTAAACGAGGCTGAATAATCGTCATCCGCACGGTTTCAAATTCGTAAATGATGTCGTACTTATCCACCGCACCAAGCGCATATAACATCAGTTGAGGGTTTAAATACGCATCAACAGGAACGCCTTTGCCGTATTTCAAGTCGATAATTTCAATCGTCTTATCAGATAAGACAACCACGTCCGAAGTTCCAAATCCTTCTGGAACCCATTTTGAAAAATCTACTTTTTGTTCTAATTCGACTGTGGCATTTTCGTATTGATTGACACGTTCTTCTACTAAATCGCAATAAGCAGTGACATATTCTTTCATAGATTCATCACAATACGGATGGTCTTGTTCAAAAAATTTCAATCGAGAGTTTACCGCTCTAGCGGTTAATAGCTTAAACCGCTTCGCCAAATACAACTCTGCTAATTCGTGCGCAGTTGTTCCCTCCTCCGCATAAGAGCTGCCACGATCTTTTACTTTTTCTTCTAGTCGTGCCAAAGGTGGGCATATTAGCCACCGATGCGCACTACTCGCCCCTAATAAGGCATGACTTCCTACCGGCATGCTTATTCACCTACCAGCGTTTCTAAGTCAGTGATAAATTTGCCGTAATGCTCTTCTTTCAAGTCTGAAAGTTTTTCTGCGTTGTAACGGCCAAAGCACATTTTAATCCGATCACGATTGCCGTTTGCCATTGCTTTTTTCATTGCTGCTTGTACATCTGCTTTTGTTGCCCCTGGATGTAAATCGGCTGTTGCTGATACTTCTTCTGTTTCTGAATCAGTAGGCGCGACTTTCTCCCCAGTTTTCGATGGTTCGGTGTCTGAGGTTGAGGCCGTAGAAACTTCTTCTTTCTTCTTCGCAGTTGCTTTTTTCTTTTTTGCAGGTTCTTTCTTCGCTGCTTTTTGTACTTCTTCTGTAGCTTTTTTATCCGCTGTATTTAAAGATTGCGTTACTTCTACAACGCTTCCTGTTGCTAATTGAGATAAAATTTCTTTCATTTCTGTTGCTGAATCTGCTTCAATTGCTAAGTTAATTTTTGGCATTTTTTATTCCTCCAGTTGTTTTTAATTGGTTAATGTCTTCATCTGTTACATTGAAAATCGCTTTAAAATTTGCGTGATAATGCAACGGTGGGTCTACATTACGTTTTTCATAAACTTTTATCAGCTTCACAGGAAGCAGCATTCTTTTCGCTAATTCTTCTTGTGACATGCCCGCTTTTCGCCTAATTTTCTTGTACGGTGATAACAAAGCGTTACACTTCCTTTGCTAATTCCCGATAAAATTCAGGTACTTTTTCTTTTAGTTCTGTTTCTGTGAAACGTTGTTTTAGCCAAGTATGTTTTCTACTAGCAAACCATTTTTTATCTTTATAGCTTAGATACTGAACTTCTCCATCCGTTGTTTTTAAACAAGATAAAGGAATTTCATACATTGGTTCTTTTTTCACTGTGTAACCATCAAGAATCGCACGTGTATGCAGTTCTTGATTTTCTTCTACTTCTTCCGTCCATTCCAAACCTTTCTTGGTAAGCAACTCTTCATCTGTAGATAGCATTTACTTCACCACTTTCGTTACTTTTTTGAATTAGCTTCGTACTTTGCTTCATCCCAGTTAAAAAACCATACAACAATTAACGGCGTGCCTACTAACAACAACGCAATAAGTGTGAAGTTACTTTTTAGCGCAATGCCTAATGCAATCATCGCTAGGAAGGCGCCGAATAGTCTCGCTTGATATAATTTTTTCATCTTCATTTTCCCCTTTCTCAAGATAGTTGAACTTTATTCTCTAGCTCCATTTCACGTAAAAATTCCAACTCGCTCTGCATCCTCGATAATTCCTTATCCGTCAGTCTGCCAGATTTCTTTAATGCTTCTCTGTCTATTTGAATCATGCGGCGTTCAGCTTGAATTTGTTCATATATCCATTTTTGCTGTTCTTCGTTGTAGGACATAGCTATAAAGCTCCATTTAAAGCAACACCATGCTTAATGGCAAAATCTTTAACCACAGAAATATAGATTTCTAATAATCTGCTGTTTTCACCAATAATGTCTAACTTGTTAAGGGCATTGATTTTTGATTTCCCTACACCTTCTAGCGCCATCCTTTGTTTCCGATTTTTTAACCGTCGATTCAGGTCAGCTTTCGCACGTCGTTCTGTTTCTTGATAAATTTCCGACCGCACGAGTTGATAATTGGCACCACCATCACGTGATTGAGCAATTTTAGAAATGAGTCGTTGACTATCTCTGCGCCAGTCAACAGTATTCAATGCCACAATCTCGCTAATGTTATCCACTTTTGTTTCGATACGTTTCGTTTCCATTTCTTGCTTGGCTAATGATTGGACTACGCTATTCATGAATTGTAGTTCTGGACTTAAAGTTGATGTGTCTAATTGTTCTTTGATGTGATTTTCCATTTGATTAAAAGCCTCAATATATTTCAGTTTGAATGTATCTGCTTTTTGACCTGTGAATCCAAATGCAATAAAAGAAAAACCGTCACGATTCATGTAATACAACCTTTGTTTTCTACCTCTTGAATCTTTATATTCTCCTTCGGCAAACATATTTTGGTAATGAGCGGAATTTTCCGCCGATTTAATTTTTGTGTCAATTGCCTCTAATACATCTTTGTGTTGCTTTTCAAATACTTCTGCAACTTGTAAACTACTTGTTACCGCTTGTTGGTCTTTCATAATTACTAAATTTGTCATTCTTTTTTCCTCCTTTAAAAACGATCTTTTGTCTCCATGAACTCTTTCCAATGATTATCTATAAAATGAGCTGTCATCTTAGCGTGGAACTTCCATGGCATCCCTTTTCTAGTTGGGAACTTTACAAATCCACCATTTTTTATATCTACCTCTTCACGGTGTTTATAGAAAACAAGTTTCCAGTCACGTATATCTTTGCCGCCTAAACGATTAGTTACATCTTTCGCATTCCATGTCTGACCAATTAAGCTTTGGTTTTCCAATTCTAAAACTTTTGCCTTTTCAATAAGAATCAAATTAGATGGTATCTTGATTGAAATCTTTGATTCTATCAGTTGCGTCATCTTACTGCCCCCTATCTGATTTTGTAGTATTCAATAATTGCAGTCAGTGTTTCGTGAGCCTTTTTACTTTGATTTTTTCCAGAAAGATAATCGTTCAAGTCTTGTTTGGGAATGTTGAAGTATGTTGCTACAGATGTTAATGAAATTTTCTTATCATCAAAGTATTCACGAATTTTAGTTCTGCCTTTCGTTGTATCTGGCATGTTCTATGCTCCTTTCTTTATAATTTAGTAAGTTAATTTAATAGAAATAGAAAAATACTGTTGACTAACTACTACACTATAGTGTAGTATAAGAGCATAAGAAATAAACCTATAACAAAGCCTTTTTTTCGCACTCGGTCGCCAAACTTAATGCTAATAAGGTGTGTTTTAGTTTGTTTTATCTATTAAATTAACTTACAATAACAATATACACTATAGTGTTTCTTTTGTAAACTAAAAACTACACTTTTTTATTGTTTTTTTGTAAGAATCTAAGGAGAATATTGATATGACAGTATTTGAACGTATCAAAATACTTGCAAAAAATCGATCGAAAACTATAAAACAAGTAACTTTAGATTTAGGATATAGTGAAAACTATTTCTACAGTCTAAAAAGTGGCAAACAGCCATCGGCTGAAAAACTGAAAGAAATTGCAGAATATTTTAATGTCTCTGTTGACTATCTATTGGGAAGAACAGAAAATCCCAATATCTCTTCATCTAAAGAAGATTTTTCTCGCCTGATTAAAGACGAAGAGGAAAATGAGCTTTTAGCTGCATTTCGGATGGAAAGTGAAGACATGACCGCAGAAGAAAAGAAAAAATTCAATAATTCCCTTAAAGGCATGATGAAAATTGCTAAAGGATTATTGGATGATGATACTAAGTGGAAAGATTAGTCGGGTGACTGCCTATGACGAAATATGAATATCAACACGTGCCAACAAATGAATATTTAGATTATGCCAAAAAGGCAAACATATTGCTTTTAAATATCTCTCGCTTTCAACACGTTGAAATTAAAGAATTAACTTATCAAAATATAATTTCTTTTTTTCAATCACAGTTTAATATCCACTTTGTTTTTTTTGAAGCAGACCCTACTGAGATTTTTTCATTAGATGATGAATGGCCTTCGACTCAAAGTGACTTATCATGGATAAAATATAAAGATTTGGTCTTTAATGCAGATTTTCAATTTTTGCCTATCGACATTGTCAATAGAATTTCAGGTATCACTATTCCAAACGGAAAAAGAACATTAATAATGATTAATCAAGATCGTGTGCTTCAACGAGTTATATTTACTATCTTACACGAGTTGTGTCATTTTTATTTTCATATCCTTGATGGTAAAAAAAAGCAAGTTTTTGTTTCATTAGCCAATGAACAGGTAGAAGGACAGTATTTGCCTGAACTAATTCCGTTTGAAAACGAAGCGAACAATATTGCATCTATCCTTTTCTGCCCAACGGAACGATTAGAATATATGCTTATTAAAAAGTATAGATTTAAAGACATGTGTAGAGCTACTAAAATGAGTGAACCAGCTATGCACAATCGTCTTTTAAACTATTTTGAACATATATTACATCTTCCACATCATTTAGCTTTAAATTATGTATTCAAAATACGTAATCAAAATATCAATATTTATCACGCAATAAATTATAAGATTAACGCTAAAGTTGCAGAAGAACAAAAACGTGCAGAGGAAGCTTCTAAAATTGCATTACAAAAAGCATATATAGATAAGTATGGGAGTAAGCCATTTTGGCAAGATATCTTTGAAGAACTTGGATTATACTCTGATGATAATACTAACAAAAAATAAATAAGCCCGTGCGGTAACACGGACTCAAAAACCCATTTCGAGATTTACTTATAAATACATTATATCAGAAATGAGGATTTAACAATGAAAATAGGACCAAGAAAACCTAGTATAAAAAAATCAGTTAGTGCTAGAACAACTGGTAAAGTCAAAAGATCTGTAAAAAAAACAACAGCACCAGCTTATGGTAAAAAGGGAGCTGGCTGGATTAAAGACCCGAAAAAAGCAACATATAACAAAGCTTACAATAAAACTACTTTTGGTGTTAATCCTCTTTCATCTAATACTAATAAAACATACAATAAAAAAACTGATTCCATTTCAAATAACGACTCAACTGAAGTAGGTTGCGGCTGTTTAGGGTTAATATTAATAATTTTACTGTTTATGCTGATATTTTAGTTTTTTATTCTAAGCTATAATGTATTCAATTAGGCACTCAAAATTGAATATTGGAGGTGATATCATGGCGAGCATAAAAAAATTAAAAAGCGGATGGCAATATCGAGTCTCTTATAAAGATAAAGATGGCCGATATAAAACAAAAAGCGGTAATGGGTTTTCAACAAAAAAAGAAGCGCAATTGGCAGCCTCAGAAATTGAAGCTAGGTATTCTAAAGGATACTCACTAAAAGAAGGCGAAAAATTATTTAATGAGTATTTTCGAAACTGGTTTGAAGTTTACAGGAAAGGAAAGTTATCACAAGACAATGACGGTGATATTCGTCGGGCTGTTGATTTTAGTGAGAGATATTTTCCTGATACAAAATTAAAAGAATTGACTCGACAAGAATATCAAAAGGCCCTGAATGACTATGGGGAAACACACGCTACAGCTTCAGTAAAAAAACATCATACGTATATGCGAGCTGCTCTTAAAGATGCTTTGGAAGAAGGCATTATTCATAGAGACCCTACCTATCGAGTACAAGCTATAGGCAAAAAGAATCCTAAGCACGAAGAATTGAAATATTTGAATTATCAAGAATCTATCCATCTAGTTCACGAAATATTAGAAGGTATAAAACCCACTTATACTTCTCGATTTATTATTCTGTTTGGTATTGCGACTGGTTGCCGTTTTTCAGAAATTATAGGCATGACTTGGGACTGTATCGACTTCAAGAATAAAACTGTAAAAGTAAATAAAACATGGGACTATAAATATACACATACATTCTCCAATACGAAAAATTATCAATCAAAAAGAATAATCACTATTGATGATGATACGCTCGATTTATTAAAGAAATTACAGTTACATCAAAAAGAATATTATTTAAAATCTGGTCTACGCAACGAAAATAATTTAGTATTTTTGAATGACAATATGGAACTTATATCGAATACAGCTGTAAATAAAATCCTACGTAAATTCTGTAGAAAGATCAGTACAAAAGAATTGACCTGTCATGGTTTAAGGCATACCCACGCTTCAATAATGTTGTATAAAGGAATAAATATAAAATATGTATCTCGTCGCCTTGGACATAAGGATATTGTAACCACTTTACAAACCTATCAACACATTTTAGACGAGATGGAACAAAAAGAAAGTAATGCTGTTAATGAAGTGATGAAACAAATGTATGTATAATTTTTTTGCATTATTTTTGCATCAAGCAGTTAAAAACAGCTATAAAACCAGCATTTACAAGCTAGGTTTTACGACCGCCGTCTCCATTTTTAGAAAAGTAGAGAAAAACAAAAAAGAGCTAAAACCTTTATTTTATGAGGTTTTAGCTCTTTTTTTCTATAAGCAAGAGAAGGCTCGTTACCTCCTCTTACACTTCCTATCACATTATCTTTCTAAAACCACTTCATTTTCTTTTTCTATTGGTGATTTTGGGTATTGCATAGAACATGGCTAAAAATATTATTGTTATCAAAAGAGTTTTTAAGATTTCAATTTCTCCTGAATCTATCCAAGTATACACAAAAGCGATGATAAAAGTAATTACTATTTCCGTAACATGATCTTTTAAATTCATTAGCTTAGCCCACATTGAACTGCCCATAAAGCTAGTTGTCCAGCTACAATAATAGCATTCGTCTTTAACCCATTGGCTTTAGCGAAGCGTAATACAGTCACTGCTAATTCTTTCCAGGCTTTCTTTTGTGCAGCTTTTACAATTGCGCTGATACTAATCATTGCAAAAAACTCATCTTTGATTTTGTTAGCAACGCAACTTCCTAATGCATTCCAATTAAAACGCGCTTGAACTACTGTTGAAGCATCAGAAATATTTACATTTAACTCCTTCTCAACTGAAGAAATCTCTTGCTGAGCAAAATTATTTTTGACATAGTTTTTAAAGTTATCTTCCGTCACTCCATTCGCATACATTTCTTCCAGTCCTTTTGCTACAGCCTCAACTTCTGAATCCTCTAGCTGGTCAGATGCATAAACACTTGTACCAGCACTGATAAAAATACCTAATGTCATTAGTAATGCCATCGCCAAACAAAAAATTTAGCCTTTTTTGTCACCTGTAATTCCATAAATAAATCCCTACTTTCTTTTCCTTGTTATAATCATAACAAGGAAAAAGATAATTTATCATCAAAATCCCTATTTGATGCTTATATTTTCCTATGTATCCTAGAGCTGATTTTTCTCACTAATTCTTAAATCAACATAATACTAACAAAGATAGATAATAGTTAAGTAAAGACCCTACAGCCCTCAATCTTATGGTCAAACAGTTATTTATGATTTGAACTAATGGTTAAAACAAGTAAATCAACTAGTCTTTTTGATGCTGGATTAGGTTCTTCTATTTGCCATTTTTATCAATGTTTAAGCGTGTAAAAAAATAGCAAAATGAATTTTTTCACACGCTTAGTTTGTTTATCATTTATCAACATTAGAAAAACGGCCAGAGTTTTTCTAAGCTCTTTTGGCTTTCTAGTCACCTGATAAAATAGTCCATAAAAATAGCTACTTAAATGTATTCTTTAGTATTTACTGGTACATCTGTTTTTCTAATTTCTTATTGAAAAGAAACCTCTATAAATTTTAATGTTCTGATTTTCACCATTCCTCAAAAGTATGTGTAGTAGCCTGGTTATTAAATTTGTCTGTAACGAATATCTTTTGTAATACCTTTTTTGTGTCTATTTAACACGTGTAACTATTTTTTATTTAAATTTTAGGAAGCGCTATTCCTGTGTAACCTACCAATTAATTATTTTGTTTTTTGACTGTTTCTACTAGCACAATGGATAGTAACGCTCCTAATAATAGTAAGCCTACTGAATAAATCGTTGTTAACATAATAGCACCTACTTTCTTAATAACCAGTCTTATCGTTACTAATTTTTTTTTAACCAACATTTGCCATTTCCATAAAGTTTTTTGACATAAAGATTACTATGACTTTTCATTTTCAGTCTTCTTAATAATTCCTGTCGATCAGTGGTTTCAGAAACAATACATTGAAATGTTTGAATTTCTTTTTGTTCGTTTACCAATGTCACTGCCTCCACTGTATACATTGATGTACTTAACCAATAGTTATCTAAAAAATTCATTTCTGCTTTCTGATTAATTTCTTCCTTCGATAGTAAACAAATAGTAGTTATTAAATCCACTGATTGAACAATCATATCCGTAAAATTTCGTTGAAAAAAGGAAAGCACCTCGGCTTCTGTACCATTTCTCCAAACAACAATTTTTTGAGTAAACGTTGATTTATTTGAGTCTATCAAATTAATACAACAACACGACTTAATTACTTCTGTTGAAAATAATTTATTAATATACATGCTTCGTTTAATCCAACCTCCTCATCCTTTAAACTTTTTTAATGAACCCTATTTACATAGTGTTTAAGAATGAACAGTTTTTAAATAGTCCGCTGCTATTTTCATATTTCGTGCTACTTATTTATTTCTTCAACCGTTTTTCCATTCATTTGCAATGGTATAAATTTAAACGTCAACTTAGATTCAATATAATTTTGTTCCTCTTCTAATTTTGACAAATCCGCTGTTCCAGTAAATTCAAAGCTTATTTCTTTAATACCAGTGCCTTTCATTTGATCATAGTCCCCTTGACCATTCGCTAAGCGCACAAACTCTTTTTGGATATCATATTTATTCTTGGTGCCGCCGTTATTTACTAAAGGTATCACTGTTGTTCCCTGATACCCAGCTGAACGCTGAATGTTTAACGTATTCAATGCTGCTACACCATTACCGCCCATAATTTCATATGTTAAGATATCCACTTTGATAGGACGTCCCGACTTATTTTTAATTTGATAATTTTTAGGCGAAGTAATTTTACTTTTATTCTTTTGCTTCGACAGTTGTTTTACCATCCATTCGCAACGGTACAAATTTTAAGGTTAATTTCGATTCAATAAAATTTTGATTTTTTGTTAATTTTGATTGATCCATCGTTCCTCCAAATTCAAAATTTGTCGATTTTTCACCGATTCCTTTGAGATTACCATAATCGCCTTGATTATTTGCTAAGCGAACAAATTCTGTATTAATATCATATTTAGCTTTTTTTGCACCATTGGTAATCAATGAAACTGCTTGATTCCTTCCATAACCTGCTGTCCGTTGGATATTTAACGTTGTCAATGCAGGTACACCATCACCATCAGTTACTTCATACGAGGCAACATCGACTTTGACAGGTCGTCCTGATTTATTTTCAATTTTATAATTTTTTGGAGAAGTAATTTCAGATTTCTTCTCATCTGATTCAAAAACAACAGCAGTTGGTAATGTAATTTTCAACCAACGATCATCCCCTTCTGGCAGTGGTAGATTCGGATTCATTGCATCAACTTCTCCTAAGTTCCCTCGGGCGTCGACTTCTGCAAAAGGCTGTCCTTCTTTACCTTCAATTGTTTGGGTTTCGCCTTCAATAAGGGGGGCATCTACATTTTTTTTAATGAACTCATACAGGCTAGGTTTCAGGGGAACAAACAGCCCTTCTCCTTTTGCTGTCTTACTCGAATAGATGCCGATTAATTCATTTTTCTCATTAAAAACTGGTGAACCTAAATTTTCATTCCCAGCACTTCCACTATAATAAATCATCTCGTCCTTCTCACTTATTACTGTTCCCGTCGTTTCCCACATAGTAGCGAAAGGTTTATTTACTGGGTAACCAATAATTTTTACTAGTGCATCCTCTTGGAGGTCTGAGCTACTAATATAGCTTACAATTGAATCCTCATCACCAATATTTCCCCCTTTTTCATTTGGATTTAAATATACAATGGCTATGTCTTGATTGTCCGGACTATATTTTATTTCTTTTCCATAAAACGTGCCGTTATAGTCATCTTTGGATGTCCTTCCTTCATTTACTTTTATATTAATTGCCTCGCCATTCGCTGCGGCAGACGCTACTTCCCTTGTTGTTAAAATAGCATTTTTCCCGATGACTACACCGGAACCTCTAACGATGTTATTTATATAAAGAAAACAGATGGAGCGATAAGGGGCCTGGGTCGCATCCAAAATTTGGATTTGATCATCACTAGACAAAACCATTCTGTTTTCAATCGTCTCTCCTTCAGCATGTGCGACAGGACTAATTAAACTAACGCTTACCACAGATAACATTGTTACAAAACTATACATTTTAATTTTCCTTGTTTTCATACGTAATTTCACTTCCCACTACTGTTTTTTAACTAAAGATAAGGCTAAAAGAGACACGATTTGCTCATGTCTCTTTTAATAAATCCTTATCAGTATAATGAACAAGTTTCATTTATTTATCTTTTTATTTTTTGCATATGCGACTATTATTGTAAAGGCCATAGTTGCTCCAATTAATAATGCAATCGTATTTTTCGCTTCTCCTGTTCTAGGTAAATTTCCTTTTTTTAAAACCGTTAATTTTCTATCAAATGTTTCTTCTTGCTTCGGAGAATCTTGAGTTTCCTTTGTATCTATTGGATCCAAATTTCCAGTTACATGAATCATCGTTTCTGTACTTGCTGTTACAAAAATTGGCAATACAAACACCGCTAAACTGAGAGAGAAGATACTCATTAAGACAAATCGTTTTGTTTTGCTCACTGCTTCTCCCTCCTAGCACTTTTTTTGCTTATTTGTTTGCTTCTGCGGTTGTTTTTCCATCCATACGTAATGGTGTAAATTTAAAGGTTAATTTCGATTCTACAAAGTTTTGATCTTTTGCTAGTTTTGACTTATCCATTGTTCCTGTAAATTCGAAGTTGGTTGATTTAGCACCAGTTCCTTTTGTTTGACCGTAATCCCCCTTATTATTCGCCAAACGAACTAACTCGGTATCGATTGTATATTTTTGCTTACTCGCGCCATTTTTAACCAATGCTACTGTCTGATTACCGGCATAACCTGTGGAACGTTTAATATTCAAGGTACTTAAAGCTGCTACACCATTTCCTCCTGTTACTTCGTAAGTTGATACATCAACTTTCAAAGGACGACCAGATTCATTTTCAATTTTATAATTGCTTGGGGAAGAAATGTTTGCTTTGTCCTTATCTGATTCAAAAACCACTGCCGTAGGTAAAGTTACTATAACCCAACGATTATCGCCTTCTGGTAATGGCGTATCTGGATTTGTTGAATCAGCATCTCCCAAAATACCTCGCGTAATCACATCCGCTGTTGTTGCTTTTCCTTCTGAACCATTGATCGTTTGCGTATCGCCTTCTGCTGCCAAAACTTGACCAGCAAACCCTAAACTAAAGACACCTAACATTGCTGAACTAACAAGCATTTTTTTATTTAACATAATTTAATTACCTCTTTCTTACAGTTTTTTCAGGTTTCCACTACTATTAACTAGAATTTCTATAGTAAAAACCTTTGATATTTTAGGTTTAGCATCAAACCCCTCCTTATTCTTCTACTTCAATTTGAATTTCTGCCGCTGTTTGACCTTTGTATTTTTTTGTTTTTTGATCATAAATTGAAACATTAGCTGTACAGATATAGTTGCCTTTTGCCAAATTCTTACTTAATTTTCCCTCAGTAATTTCATAGCCTGGTTGAATTGCACCTGAATTGTAAATTACATCGCCTGTTTTATCTTCAACAATTTCAACAGCAATTGGATAAGCATTTTCGACTTCGTTACGGATGTAGATAGCTCCGATTGCCTCACCATTTTTAAAGGTTGCTTCTGGATAAATACTCAACGTGAACTTTGATTCGTCAACCTCTTTTTCATTGGCTTTTTTACGCTCTTCTTTGGACATTTTTTTCGCATCTTTTTCATCAGGCAAATATGAACCACCAATGATTTCTCGTGGCTGATTGTCAATAAATTTGTAGGCAACCACGCCTCCTAAAAGAAGAACTAACAAAATAAGAATGATTGTTTTTTTTCGTTGTTTTATTTTTTCTAAAATAGTAATTCCTCCTAATCTGCCAGTGCTTTAAATTTTAATTTAGTCTTATATTCCATAATGTTTTTTTCCGACATTTTGCCGTAGTATTGACCATCAATCGATATAGTGGTTGTAGATTGTGGTGCCAATGCTTTAATTCCTTGACTTTGAGTTGTTTCATTTAGTCCTTTAATAGCTGGCTGATTATCAATTAAAAGGTTTAGTTTTGCACTGTTTTCTTCTTTGGCTGGTTCTTTTTCTGTATTACTTAGTAGTTTTACATTGGAATGAACTTTTTCAAATTTTTCAAAAATGACATTGGTTTTTAGCTCCTCTGAATTATTTCGTATTTGATAATTTTTAGCTGTAACCTTTTTCGAACCATTATAGGTTCCAAAAACTAAGTCAGTGGGGAGTGTCACATTGATAAGTTTATCGGTATTTCTATAAAAGTATTTTATTTTAGTATTACTGCGGAATGTTTGATTTGGCATTCCAATAATTGTCTCTTGTTGTGAATTAGAATCATTTGTATAACTGTAGCCAAAATATTTATAGACTGTCCCGTTATTATCAAGAAATTTATCAGGTTTTGGCTGATAGGAGTCTGTAGAATCTAAGACAGTTATTTTTTCTTTCGATAAAGGCTTGTTTTTTTCGTCTACTGCTTGTTCCATAATTGTATAGGTTGTTCCAATTGTTACCTCATAAGAATACGTGATTGTTTTACCTGTAGTTAATTTTTCAGAAACTTCAAGTGTGCCACTAGAGGTAGGTTTACTAGTATCTGGATATTTACTAAATCCGATAATGTTTATTTTGTTGGAATCAAGATTTGTAAAAAAGCTAGTTTTAATTGAATCTAGGTACTCTTTTGAGGAATTCGCAGGAACTTTGACTTTCTTTGTGTTTAAACGATTGATTTCTAAAAGTGAATAACCTTGTTTGGTAATTTCATAGTAGAGATAATCATTATTTTTGCGAGCGAAGGATTGTTTTTGTTCATCTCCTTCATACACCCAATGACGGCCTTTTTCTGCGCCAAAGGAACGGATGATATCTCCATAATTGACATCTGTTCTGCCCCACTGATTCACTGGTTCACGTGGATATTGTTGTCCTTGGGCAGTTACACTTTTATCCCCTTTGTCAGCATCTTTTATCTTTCTGCTTGTATGCATATTAAAATAATCTACTTTGTAATAGTCTTCATTTGTAAAGTAATAATGAATTCGGCTATTTAGACCTTCACGGTTTCCCGGCGTAGCAACTATTTGCGGTTTATCATTTAACTGTAAAGTATATGCTCCCGTGGTTCTGGCTTCTGAAGAAGGAAGACTTGAAATTTCAAGTCCGCCAAAAGCAATCGATTGTCCCCAACTAACATTTACTGGAACGAGAGATTCTACCGTATTGGTACTTTGCCCCGAGGACACCCTTAAACGAATTTCATTTTTTCCAATATACTGAATTTCACTCTCTACTTGGGATAATACTGCTACATCGTATTCATTCTTATTCAGTACTTTGTTCCCCACCTTAACTTCTTGGATGAAATTTTTATAGTCAAAATTAGCGGTATACTGTCCGAGAATATAGCTAGCATCTTCTTTAAACTTCACAGTCATTTGATCTTTTACAATCTCAAAAGGTACTGAATACTCGTATTCAATAGTTTTCCCTGTACTCAATTTTTGACTCACCCTTATGACACCGTAACTATCCCCCAATTTCGTTCTTGGAGGAAACTTAACAAAACGAGCAGTTACCCCTTCAGGTAAATCGATGGATTGATCAATTCTGTTACTAATTTCTTTATCTGAAGCACCAATCGAAATTTTTTGTTTTTTCGTAGATGCTAAATTAACTTTCAATGGTTTATAGCCAGTAGGTGTAATCTCATAGTACACAGAATTTTTCCCTTGGTTGTACAATGCTCTTTGATTATCATGATAGAGCCAATTCCAATCAGGAATAGCTAACCAAGCCCTAACAACATCTCCATAGTGAACCGTTTGTTGGCGATTTTTTCCCCAAGCATCTAATTTCATACCAACGCTATCTTGTGCATTCGCTTCTACATATTTCGTTCCTTTCGCTTCTTCTGTCATCAGATAAGATGGCACATTCGATAAGTCAAACCAATTAAATGTATAATATAAATTTTGAGGAAGAATACCGTAACCTGCATATACACGTGAGTCATTATTAGTACCATTCGATAACCCAATTGCAGAAGTAATAATTGGGTTGCTGTTCGTATGGAGCGTGAATGCTGCAGCGGACCTTTCAATTGCAATACTATAATTTGTTTGATAAAGGATACTTTCTCCCCAAACGATATTAACAGGAACATCGATGAAAATTGATTTTGTTCGCCATCTGTCTGATAATTTTAGTTTAACTTGTGATTGGTGAACTGTGTTCGTTTCAGGGACAGTCACAAAGTCTACAACATAACCATTTTTATCTACTTCCTTTCCATCAATGCTAACCAGCTTTACAAAATCCAATTTATTCCACATGCTACTATCACTACCTAAAATTAAATCTTGAGGGTTTGGTTCTGCAGTAATGGTTTGTACTCGCTCTACAGAAACAGTAATTGGTTCTTCTATCTCTTTCGAATCCCCATCAAATTTCTCAATTACTTTCACTCTGACTTTTTTCTCTCCAGTTGTCTGAAATAAATTCTCTTCTGGAATAAACTCTATTGTAGAATCTTTTAGTTTGTTATTTATAATCACAGCATCTTCTATCATTTTTGAAGTTAACTCTTGATTAACTTTCAATTGAATGGCCTTTTCTTGCTGAATAGACAAAGTCATTGATGAAAATTCATTTTCTTTTGTCTTATTTTTATCGATACTATTCATTTGAGTTGTATCACTACTTTGTATTATGTTATTTGAAGAGTTTTGTACTGAAGTAGTTGTTTCTTCAACAGAAAAGTCCTTTGGTGCGATTTGTGTGTTGGCATCCGCCTCTTTTAATGGGAATACAAGAAAAAGAAAAAAAAGAAAACTCACTTTTTTGGGGTAAAACCATTTCATATTTTTTCCTCCAAAAACATAAAAATAATTCGCTTATTTGAATAACTGCTCATGGTAATTCTCAATTATCCCTGCGAAACCATTGCTATTCACTTGTTTATCAAGTATCAATATCGTAGCATGACAATAAAACTTCTAATTATCTTTCCGACGTATTTTTTTGTCCTTCTAGGATAATTTGCTTTTTCAGCCATAAAAAACTTCTAATGCCCATGCTTAAAACATGGGCATTAGAAGTTTTTTATTTAAAGTTATTTATAAAGCTCTTTTATTGTTCATTTTTTGACGAATAAGAAGTAAAAATATCATCCACAGATAAATGATGATTTTCAATAATTCTATTACTAACCAATTGATTCAAGTATGCGCCTAATTCTGTCCAAGCAGCTTGATCAAAAACATCTTTAAAGTGAAAATAATACTTTTTATCATAACCGCCAGTATCCGAGACGACAATATTTGCTTCAGTATAATTATCTGTTACTTGCAAAGAGTTGGCATTGTACATCGTTTCAATCGCATTTTCAATAATTGATTTGTACTCTGGACGATGAAAAAATTCAACAAATACTTTTTGTGGATAAGGAAATATTAAACTAAGATAGCCTAAAATGATTTGTGTTAAACTACCAACTAATTTTGAAAATGATGGTTCTTGTTGATAGTTGGCTAAGCCTTTAGCTACACATGACTCAACAAAATAGTCCATTTCTCCATTTAGTTTTGGAAACTTGAACAAGGGCATGAACTTGTATAACTGTAAGTAATGAATAACAATTACTCGACTACACAAGTTATATAATAATAGGTACTGTAGCTCTTCTGGGAAATTAATTTTCTGTTGCAATTGGTGGATTACTTCAATACAACTATTGATAATACCATTTCCTTCGAAGCCCGACATTTGTTTCCCCGCTTGAATTTTTTCATCCTTTGTTCTTAGTTCTTCTATAAAATAGTTTGCTAAAAATAAAAGATGAATTGGTTCATTGTGAGAGCTTTCCTTTCCAATATCTTTCTCTCCCAAGTAAGTTTGAAGTAAATTGATTTCATGGTGATCCGTAATGATTTCTCCCAAATCCAATATATCTTGAGTCAACGGAGCCAAGCGATGATCACTTTTCAGTGCCGATCGATAAATAGCCAAAAGAAAATTCACTTTATTTTTGCCTACTGGTGATAATTTTTCACATCTATTTGTAGGTGCATATTGGCGCGTGTTAATTATTTCTTTTTCTGTAATCGTATTTACAAGCCAATGATTTCCTTTTGTAGCAGCAACTACAGAGAGATAATGAAAAAGCCTAATAGTTGATTCACATCCCTCTAATTGCATAATTGCTTCACTCTTTTTTTCTAATTGAAAACCAGCATCAACTTGCTTAAAAAACTGTTTTAATTTGTTAATTAATTTATAAACATAGGACTCACTGTAAGAGAGACTTTCAGCAGCTTGTAAAATACTAAAACGTCTCTTTTCCAAAACAAATAACATTAATTGAAAAAAACTAGATTCAGTGACATATTTAATGCGACAATTCGTTATCAATTCAATATATTTATCTGCTTCAACTTTAAAGTTGAATTTAATAAGACCATCATTTAGGACTAAATAGATATTTTCTTCTATATCTTCATTCAATTCACTGATAAGTTCTTTAATTTGTCTTCTAGAAGTGCCCAACTCTTGTTCCATAACGGTTGCATCTACTTTCATAAATTCTAGTTTTGACAAAATTTTTAATTTCTGTATTTGTTTTTTTGTTAAAAATAAACTTGCTAATTCTTTTGGTACCAGATTGTTCACTCCTCTAATTACTTTTGTTACGAAAATGTTCTAACAAAAAAACTATTTAACTGAGAGTATACCTTTTTATATACTTAAAAGCAAAGACAGATAATCAGAGAACTACTCACTTGCTTAGACTTATAGTTTAAACTTCAAACCATCTTGTTTTATTTTTATAAAAAAAGAGTCCCCTTCCTCAAGGAAACTCTCAATTGCTAAGTCAAAATAACTTCACGTTATCTAAATCTTTTAAATCAATCCTATGGTTCGCGGAACAAAGGAGCTAAAAACTTAATAGAATAAATCGCACAAATTCCGACAATAATATAGATAATTTTTGCTAATGGTGTGGTTGCGCCGCCACTAATTGTTGCAACTAAATCAAAATTAAATGCACCAACTAATAACCAGTTTAAACCTCCGACAATCAATAAAATTAAAGCAATAATATCCAGATATTTCATTTTTAACACTCCTTCCAAATTTGATAAGCCAAGAGTAACACGTTTATTCTTTATTTACGAAAATAATGATTCAGAAAAAAACTTTTTCCAATTATTCTCTCAAATCATTTTTTCATTATTAAGAATTTTATGATATAACTAAAGAGTAGACAAAAACAGATTCATTATCTCTGATAAGAAATGGTGGTTTATTATGCGTGCTAAGTTATTTTTAATTTTGCGGAATCGAGTGTTATCCCGTGTTATCTTTGTCATTCTATTTTTACATGTGTTTTTTACCACAAATGATTTCACGGTGTTGCTGCTCCTCTTACTATTGAATTATTTACTCACGCTTGAAGATAGCGCGAAAAAAAACAGAAAAATCCAAACTTGGCAGGAATTTAAACAGTCGATTGATTGGCCCTTTGTCGCTTTTTATTCAGGGCTTGCTCTTTTAGTTATTTCGTTAATACTTCTGTTTCTCTGGTTCAATTATGCACGATAAGGAGGATTAAAAATTGAAAAGCTATTTTTTTACTCTTTTTTTTAGTATGTTTAGCCTTTTCGTCATACTACTTTGGTTTTCTGGTCGTCTTTTTCCGTCGCTTGTACCAGATGATGAAGCCGCTAATAATTAATGCACAGGCAATTAAAAGTAATGTCCATAATAGTAAATTTTGTTGTTGTACCACTTTTTTCATCCCCGCTGCTGCTTTTTCTGGTTGATATGGGATACGATGTCCTCGAACTAATAACCGATGACTGTTTATCATATACGGTGTGCAAGTTAATAAAGTGACGAGATCTTGGCCAGACTCAATGTGTAAATCTTTTGTATCAGTTGGTTCAACGGTTTTTATTTGATCCACTTGATAAGCGAGCGTCTTCCCATTGACTTCGATATAAAATTCATCGCCTTTTTTTAATTCTGGCAAATCTGTAAATAATTTGGCTTGAGGGAGACCACGATGTCCTGAAATGACCGCATGTGTATTCGCACCACCTGTAGGATAGGAGGTTCCTTCTAACAAGGAGCTTCCTTTTTCCAATAGCAATGCATTTGTTTTATCAAAAATTGGTAAACGGACATTTATTTTTGGGATGGTTAAAACACCAATCGTATGACTTTCAAAATAGGATTTGTCTGGTTTTTTCGTTGTTTTTTGCGTTTCGGAAAAAGGATCTAATCCAGGATTGCTGCCTTTTTTCGCTAATTCTTGGTTTTTCTTTTCCATTTTTTCTTGAAGTTCAGCCATTTCTTTGGTGTTCTCTTGGCTTGCTTTTGCTTGATAATGAGCGATAATTTGTTGATCCAGATAGTTATTTAATGCATCGCTAACAAAAGGATACGCAAATGCACCTATTCCAATAATCAGTAAAAGAATCATAAAACCATCAATGATACGACGTTTCTTTTTTGACTTCATTGCTTCCTCCTTAAAAATAAAGCATGAAAGCCTGGGACAGTGATTGGCCCAGGCTCTTTGTTTTTCTAAAAATTTCTTCGGTGATGCTAGAAATTAAGCATTTTCTTTTCTACGTCTAGCAAAGTAGACTCCTGCAATAAGTAGCAAGACTGCGCCACTTCCTAAGTAAACGTAGATTCCTTTGCCACCTGTTGAAGGTAAGGTACCTTTGTGTTTGTTTGGTACTTTTTCTGGTGAAACTAGGTTTTCTGTTGTGCCATATGATTGTTCATTGACCACAAATTCAATCCGATTTGTTAACAAGACATAATCATCAGGAGCTACAGTTTCTTCTAAATAATAGGTACCGTATTTAAGCCCTGTGATATCAACTAATCCATCAGCCGTTGTTGTAAAAGTAGTTGCTTCAGCTTTTGTTTTCACCCAAGTTGCTGCTTTCGTTGTTTCATCGATTTTCAAATAATTTGCTGTGTCACTGTTTTGATCACGAACGACAAAGGAAGCTCCCGCCAAGGCTTGTGTCGCTGTCACATCGCCATCGACTTTAATGAAACGTTTCCCACCTGTCACAACTTCAACAGTTGGTGGTGTTTGATCGTCGGTATGGCCATTATCAACATTCGCCTCATTTTTAAAGCCTTTCGTAGGATCTGCTTTTTCATTTAAATGCATAAAGTAAACGAATTTTAGTGTGCCGCCTGGTGTTAACGTAGGAATATACGCTGGATTAACGGCGACAGTGAAGCCATTTGCTTGTTCAGTCACTTGATAATTTTCAGGAGCAATCACTGTATCCCCATCATATAACGCATAGGCATACTCTCCAGAAGTCACGTTATCAAAAGTTAAGGCTGCATCATGTTTATCAACTAAATTGAATTTGACGTATTTATTAGCGTCGCCTTCTTTGTCTGCAATCCCCAATGGAATATTTACAGAAATTTGATATTTAATTTTTTCGCCAATTGCCACATCTTTACCATCCAAGTTTGGTGTTGTTTTATCAACTTTAGAGGTATCATTTTTGACTGTTTTTTCAACAGGTGTTTGATTGTTTGCTTCAATTGTAAATGGTGTTTTTGTTTGATTTTCAATTAATTCTGCATTATTTGGAGCTTTTACTTCTTCTAAAATATACGAACCAACCTCAAGATTTTTAACTGTTAATTCTCCCGTTCCATTCTCTGCTTCTGTGAAATCATTTTCGCCAATTTCATAACTTTTCCCAGTAATAAAGCGTTTTGCTTGTTCTTTATCCGTTGTCCATGTATATAATCCATCTTTGACTCCTTGGATATATTTTACTGTGCCTGGTGAGCCTTCGCTTTTGGAAATAACAAATTCTGCGCCATTTAATCCTTCATTTTCAGCAGTTCCTACTTTTTTCACATGTAAACTACCATCATTGGCTACCACATTTTTAGGATAAATATGAACAACCGCTAATTCTTCTGTTCCATATTTATAGGAACCATCTGCTTGCTTGATCATTTCGTAAACTGGGAACGCCACCACCATATTCGTAGCAGCAACTACACCCTCTTTTGGTTCT
Organism: Enterococcus sp. S183_ASV_20; assembly: GCF_018919685.1. Taxonomy (NCBI): domain Bacteria; kingdom Bacillati; phylum Bacillota; class Bacilli; order Lactobacillales; family Enterococcaceae; genus Enterococcus; species Enterococcus sp. S183_ASV_20. The sequence continues at coordinate 18,428 of NZ_JAHLRI010000022.1, read as the reverse complement.
TCTTTAATGGTATACACTGCATCTTTACCATTTTGTTTTTTAGGTAACTGAACAGTGACATTCCCATTTGCATCGGTGGTTCCTTGAGCAACAGGTTTCCCAGGAGTTAAACTTTGGACAGCTTGTTTAGCTGCATCGACGCTTGCGCCTGCTGCTCGTTGCTCGTAAAATTCGCTCGTCACGTTATAAATACTAAACGTCACATCTGCCAGTCCTTGATATTTATCAAACTCGCTCATTTCTTTCCCGCTATTTTGAATAAGCGGATCTGGTAAATCCGTCATTTTCTTTTTGTGAATCACGAGCTGTGCGCTCTCCCCATTTTCTTCTGCAAATGCAGTTGTTGTCCCTAATACACTCGTGAAAAGTGGCAAAATTAGTAACAAGGTACTAACGGTGTACCAAACTTTTTTTAATTGCTTCATTTTCTAATCCTCTTTTTTGTTTTTGATAAAATAGCCAAATGACTACCATCCCAATGATTAGCAGGCCTGCAATCGTCAACCAAATAGAACGTTCTTCATTTGTTTTTGGTAAGAAGCCTGACTCTTTTACTTTTTTATTGATTACATGTAACGGTGCTGTTCGTTGTCCGTTCGTTGCATAAGAATTTTTTTCCACCGTAAAAGGAATTTCTGTTTGATTCAGAAGATAACCTTTTGGTGCAGAGATTTCTTCCAAGAAGTACTGGCCATCTTTTAAACCTTTAACTGAAAATTCACCGGCTTGATTAGACGTGATTTTTTTAGCTAATGCTTTTTCTTTTTGCCAACGATATCCGTTTGCTGTTTCATTGAGGTATTCCCCCGCTTGATTTTTGACGATAAAAACAGCCTCTGGCAAGGTGATTTTCGCATTTTCACTATCAACTTTGACAAAAGACTTGCCGCCTGTACGAACTGTGGCTCTTTTAGTCAAGGTATGCTTGTCCGTGACTAATTGTCCTTCGTTGTTAATCGCAGTGTCAGGCTCAGCGGTCTTTTCAAAACGCATTTGATACGACACAGTCATTGTTTGATTTGCAAAGTTTTGTAAGTCTTTAATTGAAAAATCAAGCGTAAATCCATGCTTTTGCGTCGTCAATGTGTAACCTGTAGTAACTGTTTTTCCAGCCACTTTTACCTCAATTGATTCTGGTAAAAGTGTCAACGTTGTATCCGCCTTATCTGACAAACGGAATTCCTGATATCCTAAAATATTCGCTGGAATCTGAGTCGTTAACTGATAGTTAATGTGCTCTCCTTGATTAAAGCCTTGTTGCTTATCGAGTACCGTTTTTTCAAGTGGTGGTAAGTCATAGGCATTTTCTTCATTTTTTGGATATAAATGAATATGCGTTAACGATTGCCCTTGTGGATCTTGAACAGGCAAAATCACTACTAGGTTGCTAGCTTTTTCCTTTACCACTTCCGGTGCTTCCGCTTCAACAAATAAATAGGCTTTATCTCGTTGCTGCGAATCTTTGCTAGCTAATGAAAAAGAAACCACTCCATCTTCTCCATTTATTGTCTGTGTTTTATCTTCTGCGATCGGTTTTCTATTTCTTGCACCGGTTTCTGCTAATTGACGCTGTGCTTCTTGGACCGTTTTTCCTTCAGAACGAAGCTGATAAAACGGATCCGTCACATCATAGACTTGATAAGTGACGTCATTTAAGCCCCGATAATTTTGAAGCAGCGTTCCCTCTTCCCCTGTGTTTTGCTGCTGTTCTGGTAATTGACCATCAGGGAACAATAATTTGTGCAACGTAACTTGAACGCTTGCTTGCGATGCCTCTGCTAATGCTTGCTGTGAAAACCCGAAAAGAGCGAGTAGCATGACGCAAATACTTAACCAACGTGCGTTTTTCATTGATTACACACTCCCTTCTGGTCGTCTAATAAAGAGATAAACACCCGCTATCACGAATGTACTAATCGCTATCAAGTAAAACCACAAGCGTCCTATGCCACCAGTTTCAGGTAAAGGAACCTTTGCTTGGTTCGTAACATCTAAAGTAATTTGATTATTCTTCTCTCCAGAAATTAAAACATCTGCTACTTTTTCCCCATCTATCGTGACTGAACCATCTTCGCGAATTATTAATTCGATTGGTTCTTTTAACCCCTGATATCCTTCTGGCGTAAAGGTTTCTGTTAGGACATATTTCCCTGGTTTTAAGTTTTCAAAAACAAAAGTATCCGTTTCTTTGCCATCTTTTGGTAATTCAATATCCGTATCTGGTCCTGTTAAACGGAATTTCGCTCCTTTAAGTGGCGTCTGATTATCGGCTTTTTTATGAACCGTTAAGTCAAAAGGTTTCAAATGATTTTGATGTGTCAGTGTCCATTCTGGCGCATTTTCTTCAATATTTTTGCCTGCATAGTGAATTTCCCCATATTTATCAACAGTAAATTCATAATTTCCAGCAAGAGTGTTGTAGCCTAATGGTCCTGATTGTTCCACCATTCGATACTCACCAGGTTCACTAATTTTAAAATAGCTCAATCCTGCAGTATCTGTTTTTTGAGTTGCTACAGTTTGGTAACTTCCTTGAGCATTTTTTCTTTGCAACGCAAAAGTCGCCTCTGCTAAGTTCACTTGTTTGCCATTTTGCATGGTGTATTTTCTAATTCTGATTGGCAAAGAAGAAAATTTATTTTCAATTTCCAATGGAATAACTTGATTTGTGGTGGTCACTTCTTGTCCATCGATGCTTACTTTGCCTTGCTCACTCACCTCAATTTGCCAAGTCGTTTTCTTACCTAACTCATGTCCTGCAGGTGCTTTTACTTCGGTTAATGTATAGTTTTCCCCTTTTTGTAGGCGCACATCTTTTGGCAAGGAATAGCTCCCATCTTTATTGTCCACTAATGTGGTTTGAACATTTTTACCACTCAATTCAAAGACGGCTCCCACTAAGTTTTTCTCACCTGAGGAAGAATTTTTGATTACTTTTAAATCTAAGGGCTTGAACTGCTTCGTGTTTTTCCAAGTAGTATCGTTAATTTTTTCTTGACTGTAGCCAGGAACTGCTAATTCACGGGTTGTTTGATAATTGAAAGCTTGTCCTTGATTATTGTATTGGGGAAGTCCAAGAACTTCTTGATAGCTTTCATCCGCGGTTTTGGAAAGTTGGGTTACATTTTTGCGCTCCCAACTATTGCTGGTATCATTTTCTGGTTTTGATAATTTAATATACCCAGTTTGCCAGTTGGCTGTGTCAGTTACTTGCTTTCTACTAATTTCATAAATCACATTATCTGGCCGACTTGTTGGATCTTGATCATACTCTTCCCAGATTTTTTTCACGTTTAACTTCACGCCAGGTGCTTTTCCAGAAGGAACCCCAAAATCAACTTTTTCAGGGGCCGTGGCTAATGGCTGAAACGTTGTCCGACCATTCATTTGATACCAAAAATCAGGTTTGAAGTTTTCTGACTCTGTTTGAATACGTACTTGATAATGAATTTGAATTTCTTGCCCTTTACCCAAATAAATCTCATTACTATTAATTGTAGCGCCTGTTAGCGACACTTCTGGTAATGTTTGAACCTGAACAGGACCCACACTTTTCATTGATAATGTATTTGGCTCGTATTTAAAAGGTTCAGCAATTGGATCAACTACTTTTCCGTTTACAACCGTTCCTGAAATCTGAACGGCTTTTTTCGCTAAATAATCAGAAATGTCTGGTGCATAATCCGCGGATTCATAATAAAGGTCTCCATTTTCATCGGCTGACACCATCTCACGCATTTTATCTTCAACTTGTTGTTTAGATAAATTAGCTCGTGGATCGCTTTGCAATTGAATGCCCAATCCATGTATTTCAATCCCACGTTGTTTTAAGGCCATTGCCTCACCTATCGTGGCGATAAACGTACTGTTAATTCGTTTACTGATATTGTTTTGATCTGGCGCATTATAGCTACCAGAGATATAAGAAGTGCTACCTGGTTGATCTTGTCGATTCGTAAATTGTGTCCCGTAAAAGCGACCATCCGCCTCTGTTTGAACTCGACTCACTTTATAAGAGAAGGTTGGGACGCCATCCGTTAAAAGTACAATGACTTTCTTATGTCCATTTGGCGTTGCTAACATATCACCAGCATCTCTTAATGCTTTTTGAGTGAAAGTTCCTCCTCTAGTGCTACTTGGCGTAATATTTTTAATTGGATTTTTGACTGTATCAAACGGCCCCATTTGAATGGCGTTGTTATTATAACCGTCACTTGAGTAGCCAACATAGCCCATGTTGATGTTATTGGTAATACCGCTATCTGCCAATGTATCAACAAAACGGTTCACTCCTTTTTGTACTTCACCAATCCGATTGTTTTCATTCATACTTCCGGACCAGTCAACGACTAAGACCAAATCCAATGGCGTGATTTCTTTTTGAACATTCCCACGCACATTAAGATATACATCAAAAAGCCCTGGTGTTGTTGTTTCTCTAGCATATTTTCGGATGGCATAATCGGCTTGGTCTCCTGTACCGCCATACTCAATATAAGAATTTGTGCGATTAGTAGGGTCCCCATTCCAACTCGTTTGGCCATCCCATTGGGCACCACCATCTTTATTCCCTTGATGGTTTAACACATTTTGATTGCCTGTGGGCTGCCAATTAGCTGTCGGATAAGTCCCAGAATTATCCGTCGTGTATTGTGGTGCAATTAAAGGCAGTGCCAGATTCGCTCTCAAAGTAGCTGGCGCCATTCTTGCTTCTGCAAATGGATTGGTTACCTCTTCTGTTGCAGTCGGCTGTTCTGTTTTGTCTGGAGCCGAATCATTTTTGTTAGTTTCTTTCGTATTTTCTGGTACAGTTATTTTTTCTGGTTCAGTTGATTCTTTAGCAGAATCCTCTACTGTTATTTTTTCAGAAGTAACTGAAACATCATATTCGTTGTTTTCATACAATAACTTAGGTGGCTGAGCTGTTTGAAGCGAACTTTGCTCAACAGCTAACGAAAGCTGTACCGGCTTTTTTACTTGTGCGTCCAAAGTCAGATAAAGCGTACCATTAGTCACTTGGTAAGAATATCCGTCTTTTTCAATTACAGCAGTATCCATGAACTGTGCATTTTTCAATTGAATTTCTCGTTGTAATGGCTGCTCTGTTTGGTTGAGAAGATTTAACTCGATATTAATATTCGATTTATCATTCTCATCTGTTATCATTTGAGCGGATGTAATTTCAACTTCTTTGGCTGTTTCTGCATAGCCAATGAGCGGTATGAAATAGGATGAGACAAGTAAAAAGACTACGCCGAAAACCCCAAATTTCTTTAGTAATTTAATGTCTGTTCTCTCCTTTCTTTTATGAATTAACAGTTAAATTAGAATTGCCTAGCACGTAAAATTTCATTATTCTAATCTGATAATTATTATACAGAGAAGGAGCTCATTAAATCACACCAGCTTTCATACCAAGCGGTTTCATTTCTGAAATTGCGTTATTGTTTCGATGATTGTTACATTAAAGTAAAGGACTTGGGAGGAAACAATATGATTAGGTTTTTAGAAAAAAATTATCGGAAAATGGAAGAAATCATTCGTGTCTTATCCATTTCTGATAAATGGATGACTAAAAAAGAACTTGCAAAATATATTGGTAGTTCTGAGTCTACTTTTATTCGTTATATTGAGGAGATTAAACAGCGTTGGGGCGAAAGTTTAACCATTAAAACATCGCATAAATTAGGCTATCGTTTAGAAAACTTTAATGTGTCCTTATATTTAAACGTACTGACGGATATGGCAAAAACGTCAACGACCACCCAATTGCTCCATGAATTTATCCAAAATCCTGGCAAAACCATCGAATATTATTGCGATACCATTAATATTAGTCGCTCTTCTTTTGCTCGAAAATTGAAGCAGTGTAATCAGGTCTTGGAAACTTACTCTCTTCGCGTTATCGTTGATCAAGGCTATCAATTAACTAGCCAAACAGAAGAATTGCCTTTACGTATTTTTACAACCTTTTTCTTTTTAATGTATTATGGTCATTATGAATTGCCTTATCAATTAGATAAGCAAGAAATCAAACAATTAATGCGTCGTAATCAATGCCAATTAAATATTATTAGTATGGATAACAGTTATGAACACGATTTCTTTATTATGTATTTTATTGTTGATTTATTAAGAGAGCATCAAGGATTTCAACAACGTTTCCAGAAAAAAACAGATAAAAAGAGTCCGATTAAAATGGAAGATTATCTTTTACTCAGTCGTCATTTTACTGGGCTCAGCCGTGAAACCTATCGGGAAGTTCTCCGATATTTTCAAAGAGGCGCTTTTCAGCAATACTACTCCGAAGACCAAGAAGTCATCAGTCAAAGAATACGTGAAAATTTAAAATTTAATGCTTTTTCACAGATTGAACAATTAACAGAAGAAGTCGTCGACTTCGCTGTTCACTTGTTAACCTGTCTTTATTTGTTTTCTCAATTAGTGCCTTTTGACACCTCCGAATTGACACAAAGGGCCACCTTTTTCACTCGACAAATTCATTTTACTCAGCTTCACTTATATGCACGATTAAAAGCAGAATTGCATTTCTTTTCCGCTCTTTTAGAAACAAATCTATTAAACTATTCATCTTCTTATATTTTTTGGTTGCTTAATACTTTTCCAGAAATTAACCAGAGTTTCGACTCAAAAAAGATTTTGATTATTAGCGACATGGGCCTGAATCATAGTCAATATATTGGAAACTATGTCCACGATATTTTAGCTTTGCATCGGATTCGTTCAAATACGTTAGCAATTACGGAAGAACAATTAGGTGACCATCGACTCGAAGAATTTGACTTGATTATTACCAATCAACCAATTATTGAAACCAGTGTTCCAAGTATTTTAATTAATGATGCTATCTTATTTTCTAACAAAAGAGAATTGCTCGATTTATTAAACTTTTAACGTCTTAATGGTTTTCCCTATCTACCAAAAAGATAGCCCTTTTAGCAAGAACCGCGTAATGTGAGGTGCCATCATACAGAAGATATTTTTATTTTTCTGAAATAAAAAAGAAAATAGGACATAAGTCGAAATGACTTATGTCCTATTTTCACTCTTAAGATAATCAGCTAAACGAAACCAGCAAATTAAATTTCTGATTGATTCACTGGCCATCTTGTGTGACTTTTACTTGGCAAAATTAATGTAATGAAGATCACTAAAGTACCGATAAAAGGAAGTAAATAGAATAAAATCCACCAGTTACTGTGGTCGCGATCATGCAATCTTCTTGCTCGAACAGTAAAGTTTGCCAACCAAATTAAAGCAGTCAGCAAGAAAAAGATAATGGTCACAGTATTCCATTCTTTAATGATTGTTCCATCATTGGGTGTTACTTCAATATATCTGTAAACGCCCGTAATTGCTGAATAAATCCCTAACACCAAATAATTAATTAATTGTGGCCACCAATATTGTGCTCGTGTTGCTGACGCATTCATTGTTGTAATATTATTCCAGTATTCTCTATACGCGTTAAACATATTATCACCCCCGCATTAACTATTACAGAAGTCTTTCGTTTTGTCAAAGAATAACGTTATTTTATGCTGTTTAATGACACGTCCATGTGCCTTCCTTAAACTCACACGAAGCTGACTCTTCAGAAGAAGGAGTCAATGAAACTAACGGTTGCTGTTGTTTTTCTTCTGCGAGAATTTTTTGAATAGTTTGGCTGATTTGCTGTTTCGGTACTGCACCATTAATTAAATATTTTTGATTAATGATTAGTGCGGGAACTCCTTGTAAACCATAAGCAGAAGCTAGCGCAAAATCTTCTTGAACCGCCGTCCAAACAGCCTCGGAAGCAACAGCTTCTTTCCATAAAGCAAAATCAATCGTTGTCTCTTTTACTAGCTCCTCAATTACTTCTGGCTCTTCAATATTTAAACTTCTCATAAATAAACCTTCTTGTAACTTATCAAACAGTAACCAATAAGTGTCTTGGTTGCCAATGTATCCAGCTGCTTTTGCTGCTAATAATGCATTCTTTGATGTTGGAAAATCAAATCGTTGCTTCCTCATCCCTTCAATATTAAAACGATGCTTTGAATCGTTTTGATTGGCATGCACCCAATGCGTCAAAACTTCTTCTTTTACTGCTGCTCGTGAGCCAAACATTGTTTCAAAATCGTTTGCTGACCATCCCAACGCAAACGACCGATGAATCAATTCAATTTCAGGAAATTCTTGTTGAATCTCATGCATGCGGTCAGACATTGGAAAACAAAAACTACAAATAACATCATGGAAAAATTCTATTTTCATCCTTACCCTCCAGTAACTCTTTTTTCAAAACAGATTGAACTAAATTTATCATTTTACTTACTAAAAGTAAACAAATGAAACCAATTAAAAGAAAAAGGTGAAACAAAATGCGCTATGGCTTTTGTCTCACCTGTTCTATCTACTTATTCTGATATGTCCATTCCATTACCCGCTCGCCATTCGTATCTAATTCACCATTAAATACAAAACCGAGTTGTTGATACAACCGAATTGCTGAGCTGTTCGTATCATAAACACTCAAGTATAGCTTGTTTGTTTGGTATTTTTCTATTAGCATTAACATTAAAAGTCGACAGGCTGCTTTCCCATAACCTTGTCCTTGGAACCGTTGATCAATTAAAAAGCGGTCTAACCAAACACGCCCATCTTGCCAACGTCCATACATGGCATAGCCGATTAATTGATTGCCGTCATAAATACCTGCCGATTCCCATTCTGGAAATTGGTCCGATTCTTTTAGATTTTCTGCCATTGATTCAATGAAGGTTTGTTGTTCAGCAAAAACTTGTAGGTTTTCCACTGCTTTACGATTATCGCTTGTTACTTTTTCAAAATGTATTTCCATTGTTTTCACCTAATTAGTTGTTATTTTCTGCATACTTGTATTCTTTCTTGCTTCTTATTTTAACATACTTATTTCCCTTTGCTTTCTCTAACTCTCTGTGATTATACGTTTCTCTTTTTTATGGGAAATCTTCCCTATAAATGGAGACTCTTTTCAAGAGATTTCTTTTTACACCACCCGTTTCAAATGATATAAATGATATATAGAGTGTTTTAACTATGTGCAACATGATTAAAAGTTAACTGTTGGGGAGCAGTTAACTTTTTCTTTTTAACCACAAAAGAGAGGATCCACTGTGAGAAATAACTGCAGTGGATGCTCCCTTTTGTATATTATTTATTTACTAGCCGATAATTGAAGGCTTTCCCGTTACTCAGTAGTATCGATTTTGTCTTCTTGACTATCTAAAGAATGGTCAACTTTTTCGTCGTAACTTTCCATGGAATTTTCATTTTTATGTTTCTGTTTATCGACCGTTTTATCGACTTTTTCTTTCTGTCGATCAATTGTTTTTTCCATCTCTTCGCCAGCCGAGGTACAACCACTCAGTAAAAGGAAACTTGTGAATAAAAACGCTGACAAGATAACTGTTTTTCCGATTTTTGTTTTCATAAACTCACCTCTCGTTTAATTTAAAAAAACGTCCCGATAAAACATTGTTCCCTTGATTATTTACTCACAATTAGCGAACAACTAAAACATTGCACAAAGCATGGTTAACTACATAATCTGTAGTAGAACCAATCAAGGTTCGTTGAATAGCACCTCTTCCCGTGGCACCTAGCACAATTAAATCTATGGCATAATTTTCAGAAATCGTGTTGGCAAGATAACGTTTTGGGCTCCCAAGCTCAACAATTTTTTTGACTGTTTTTACACCAATTTCACTCGCTTGTTTTGCCTTTTCAGTGAGCATCTCTTCTGACTTGTGTTTTTCTAAATCATACAATTCTTCAAAAGAAAATGGACTCGTCGTAAATTCAGCATCATTAATAATTGTAGCTAAATAAAGAGTGGCTTGTTCCTCTTTGGCAATCCTGACAGCTTCATGAAAAGCTTTTTCAGATTGATCTGAGCCATCAAGAGCAACCAAAATATGTTGATATACTGACATTTTATCCGCCTCCTTAACCAAATTAAGAATCAAAACTAACACAACAGCTGTGTTACATTTTAGTGGCTATCTGTTGTAATTTTTCCACGGTTAATGCTTGATAATTTGTTTCTTCAAGTAGTCCCGTTTGAATTTCAACAGAAACATCTTCCGTACATGTTTCTAAAAACATTGTGGCATAATCAAACTGTTGCTCTAAGAATGTTTCATACTCCAGTCGACAACGTAAAAATTCTTTCGCGGTATCTGAAACATGTAAACACATGCGGCGCTTATTCGCTTTCTTGGTTATCACAAAATAGGTTCCTTCTAAAATCGTGGTAATCTCTTCAATAATATACGCTGCATCTTTTACCATTCCGTCAATCCAGTCCTTTATTTGTTTTCAGTGTCGTTGCTTTTTTCTTTGTCGTCACTTAACAGCTCTTTAATTTTTTCACGATTGTCGTATAACTTTTTTCCTACGCCCACTAAGGCGCCGCCTGCCAATAACTTTGTTAAAAAGCCGCCATTTGCGTTTGTTTTTTTGCCATGGTGTCCTTTTAAATGATGTCCCATCCTAGCCACCTCCATAATTTTTATTTCTATTACCTATGAACATTATCTCATATGTTTTCACAAAACGCACGTATAACAATAGTTTTTTAATCAAGGCTCGACCACTTTGTAAACTCATGACTTTTAATATGCCGAATCTCTTCAAATAAAATATGTGTATGTCCAACTTTTGCATACTCCATTGAACTCATCCCTTCAAAAACACCAACAATTGGCGGTTGAACACGGCCAAAATCATCCAAAGTATTCAATTGGATTTCTAAAACTTGGTTATTTTTTAAAGACTGCTCTAAGTATTCTTCAATTTCTTCTGTTGTCTGTTGCGGTAAGCGTTCAAACGCTCTCTTAGAATATTCGTCAGAAGCTTCGATTCCTTCTTGTAACTCCCCCAATGCAAAAGCGGTCGCCCATTTCAGTTCAAAGGGCCGATCATGGTACTCATTATAAGGTGTAAATTCTTTTTTTGTTCGTTTCATGATGTTATCCTCCTAAACCGACATTTCCTCCAGCATGTCCACCGACTAATCCCGAACGATGAATTGCCGTCGCGCCTTCCAACAAAGAAGAGGCGTGGATTAAAGCTTGAAAGCCAAATTTTTGTCGGATTTTATCAATCAGATAGTTTAACTCCATTTCACTAATTTGCTCTTCTGGTTCCGAAAATAAATCTAATTGTAAAGATTCATTCCAAACTAATTTCCCATAAGAAAGCCCTAATTGCCGGACATCAGTTCCCGCTAGATAATGTTCTCTAAAAAGGGCTAATACATAGGTAATCAAAACTTTTGTATTGTTTGTTGCAGGAATCGTTTGTTGTTTTCGCCAACCAGTTCGTCCTTCACGGTCAATTTGACCTTTGGAATAACCAACGTAGACTGTGATACATTCCGTTTGACAATGCGCTTTTCTTAAACGAGCAGCCACTTGTTCTGTCAGTTCCTTTAAGACTAGTTCAATCTGATCTCTTCGCGCATAATCTCTCGGTAAAATCTGACTATTCCCAAATGATTTTTCAGCTTTATGTGGTGCTTTTTTCCCTAAAAAGGTACGATCAATCCCCCATGAATGAGCATACAATTGAAGCCCCATCACGCCAAATGTTTCTTGTAAAAGATGCGGATTCGCTTGCGCTAACTCATATACAGAATCAATTCCTAAACGATTCAGTCGTTTAGCCATTCTGCGACCAATCCCACAAAAATCTGTCAAAGAAGGCAACTGCCAGACAGTATCTGGTACACGATCATACCGCCATTCTGCAATAAAATCTGGCGAATGTTTGGCGCCATTGTCCAACGCCAATTTAGCCAGTAACGGATTGTCCCCTATCCCAACGGTCACATAAATACCCACATGATTATAAACGACTCTTTGGATAATCCGAGCCATTTTATAGGCAGTTTCACAATGAAAATAACTTAAAGAAGCCGTTACATCAAGAAATGATTCATCTACACTAAACACAGAGTGATCTTCATCTGCGACAAACTTTTTATATAAATTATTGATTTCTTGATTTTTTTTCATGTACAAATTCATTCGTGGCGGAACCACATATAAATCAGGATGAGCGGGCACTTGATTTTTACGCGTAACATTTGAAACACCTAAAACTTTTTTTGCCATTGGCGATGCTGATAAAACTAATCCCCCCGCATTTTCGGCATTACTCATCACTACTAACATCGTTTTCAACGGATCTAACCCACGTTCTGCGCATTCTACACTAGCGTAAAAACTTTTGCAATCAATACAAAGAATATCGCGACTAGGTTCTTTTTCATAATCAAATTTCATAAACATCACCTCACTTGCAAAATCATTATACGAACAAACGTTCGAATAATCAAGCGAACACTGTTTATTTTTTTGTTTTTTTCAAGAACGGTCGGTGATCAAAAAAAATAAGTATTCGGAATTTTTATATTCCAAATACTTATTTTTTCTTTTACATCTTATTTCGATTTAAAAATAACGATAAAAAGCCCGTTCCTAACAGAATTACTGCTGAAACATAATAAGGGAAAAAGTGATTGATATCAAATAAAGCTCCTGCTGCCATTGGTCCTAAAATATTACCAAAACTTGTAAATGTTGAATTTAGTCCGTTGATGGTTCCTTGTTGATCTCCAGCATGTTTGGATAAATAAGTAGTTACTGCTGGTCTAAACAAGTCAAACGCTAAAAAGACAATAAACGTTGAAAATACAACAACTAAATTATTTTTTGTAAAGGCAATCACGGCAATAAAAATGGCACTTGCAAAAAAGGTTAATTGGATTAAACCCATTTCACCTATTTTTTGGACGATTGCATCAAAGAAAAACAACTGACAAATCAACGCTAAAATACCACTAACCGTAATCACGATTGCTATTTCACTTGTGGTAAAGCCAAAATTAATAGTCGCCATAATACTATAAATAGATTCGAACGCTTGCAGGCCAAAAGAGGAAATTAAGATAATCACAAATAATGAGGTAAACATTGGATTTCTTAAAATATCCATAAATGAACCTTTTTTCGCTTCAACAGCGGCTAAAATTCGTTTCTCCGGCTCCTTCAAAACAGTTAATGTCAAAATAAAACCAATAAATGCTAAAAATGCGGCCGCAAAAAATGGAGCGCGAATGCCTAAATAAGCAATAAAACCACCAACTCCTGGTCCGATAATAAAACCACCACTAATTGCAGCTGACACAAGCCCCATCGCTTTCGGACGTTCAGAAATCGTGGTCATATCTGCCACAAAAGCTGTCACTGACGGCATTAATAAAGCGGCGGCAATCCCACCTAAACCACGAGAAATATAAAAACCGCTTTTCGCTTGGGCTAAACCAAATAATAACTCAGAAATTGAAAACACCAACATGCCCGTCGCAATCATTTTTTTCCGACCAATTTTATCCGAAAGGACACCTGCGATTGGCGATGTGATTAATTGGGCAATCGCAAAAATAGAAATCATCATTCCCATTGTGGTACCAGAAAAATGCATTTCTTCTTTTAATTGGGGAATTACGGGAATGACTAGGCCTACGCCTAGAAAAACAAGAAATAAGTTAGAAATTGCTAAGTACATCATACTATTTTTTTTCGTCATAATTTGCCTCCTCCATAAAAAAACAGCCATCAAAAATGGCTATTTCTGTTTCTTTGTATGTACTTTCTTTGACAGTGTTTCGGCTGAAACACTCGTTGAGTCATTGAGATACATTTTACACTAATTCGCTGAAAATTTCACTAGTTTTTACTTATTTTTTTAAAGGAAATTGTTATTTTTTAAAGACATAACTTAAGTATCCAAGTATTTAATGAATCGCTTTTGTTTTTTATCAGAAACATAGCCAATGTGTTCATAAAATTGATGTGCTGCTGTACGCTGTTCCCCTGAATTTAAGCGAATCGCAGACAAGTTACACTTTTTAGCTTCCGTTTCTAGTTTCGTCATTAATTGTTTGCCAATTCCACGGCCTTCTGCTTCTTTTGCCACTGCTAATCCCAGAACGTTCAATAACGTTTGGGAATAAATTGTTTCATACAGTTGCGCATGCACATAGCCTAAAATCTTCCCTGTCTTCGTTTCTTCATAAACATATAAAAACTCTCTGTCACTGGCTAGTAGTAATTTCTCAATCTGTTTACAGGTCACGTCAACGGGAACTTCATAGCCCAATTGTTCTTTATTAATGATAGTTAACGCCGCTGCATCTGTTGGCTTCATTTTTCTAATCAAGGGTAACAACCTCCCAAATGATATTTATAGAGTATTACTTTGGCTACTCTATAGTTTTTTCGATAAATAAAGAACTAACTCATCATCATTAACACACCGATCGTTTGGTTTCAGCTGCTTATTTTGAAACCAGACTCCTGAACCATCTGGCACATATCCTTGTTTGATATATAATCTTTGCGCTGCACCATAACCAGGATGCAGGCCTACTCCCAAAGAAACAGTATCTGCATAACTTTTGGCAACATTTTCTGCACGATTTAATAATAACCGCCCCACTCCTTGTTTTTGAAATGGTAAGAATACATTGAAATCAGCTATTTCAGGATATAAATTTTTAAAAGGTCCTTCCTTAGCTAATGGCAGTAACGTCAAATAACCTAACAGCGTTGCCTTTTTCTCCGCTACAAAAACCGTTCGTTGCTTGACTAATTGTTCTTCTAAATAGTTCATTAAAATCTCTTGGCGACTTGGCCAACCTTGTTGGACAAATTGAGTATCCAGCGCTAAGATATCTTTCTCTTGCATTTCTCTAATAACCACTAGCTCAGACATCAGCCTTCCCTCCCAAAAAACGTTTTCATTTTATACAACGAAGCGAATAATTCTTCGCTCCCTTATTCATTTTCAAAAACCATCGAGTTGATGATATTTGGGCAAAACAGCAACACATGTTTCTTCTGAATTAACAGCAATAACGAACCCTTGCCATAAGGACCACGTCACCGCTTCACCTAATTTCTCTTTCACTCGTTGAATCATTTCAGCTTGCGTTAAGTCTCGAGCAGGGAAATGTTGAACTTTATCGTTACTGATTAAAAAAATAAATGATTCTGAAAAAGCTGTCATGACTTCAGGTGGTAAATTTTTTAATCGTTCTTGGTAATCCATTGAAACCACTCCTTCTTTTTTATCATACCACAACATCCATTTCTCTAAAAAGCGCAGCACTTACTACTGAATATCTGCTAAAATTTGCCTGATAATCTGCTTTTCAGACAGTTGTTCAGATAACCGCTGTTCTCCCGGAAACCCTAAATAATCTTCTGGTAGCCACCAACGTTTCATTTCCACGACACCAAATTCTTGATTCTTGTTTCTCTGGCTATGTCTTTTCAGCGTTTCTTCAAAAGAAATATCAAAATAATAAACCTGAACGTTTCCTTCAAAGAGATGAATTATTTCCTGAAAAAAGGAATGATAAATGGCTTTTTGAAAAATCCCTTCAACAATCACATACTGGCATTCTTGATAACCAAAAGCTACCAACTGTTTAAACAAAGCAATACTTATATTACCTGTTTCATCTTTAACACGAAGCATTTCTCTGCGCACCACATCTTGAGAAATCAATAACGATTGTTCTTTAAGACACTGATGAAGCGCTTTAGCTATCGTTGTTTTACCACTACCAGAATTACCACGTAAAATAATTAATTTCGGTTGCATCTGTTTCCCTCCATTTTCTTGATTGTTGAAAACAAGCAGAAAAGAGCAAAAAACTTGGAAAAAACTCTCCAAGTTTTGCTGTTATTTTGATGAATGTTTCGTTGAATCTCGCTGAATGAATTCCGTTCCGACAATAATTTTTCTAGGAACTGGTGGGGTATTCAAGCATAACTCTTTCATTGTCTCAACGGCTAGCTCACCCATCCATTCAGTATGAACTTTGACTGTTGTTAATGTGGGTGAAACATATTTTGCGACACTAATATCATTAAAACCAATGATAGAAATATCTTCTGGCACACGAATGGCTGCTTCTTGTAACGCCCGCATTGCACCAATCGCCAATGTATCACTTGCAGCGAAAAAAGCGGTTGGACGAGTGTCCGCTTTTTCAATAAAGTCTTTCATCGCTTGATAGCCTTCTTCAACAGAAAAAGCTGCTTCGACAACCCATTCTTGATGATAAAGGTCCAGATCTTTTAAGGTTTCTTTAAAAGCGACAAAACGTGGATCAACCAATGCCACGTGGGACTCTTTCGTATATTCTTGCCCAGAAAGTATACCAATTTTCTGATGCCCTTGCGCCAAAAATTCTTGCACAATTGTTTTAACACTTCCAGCAAAATCAACAACAATGGAGTTTTGGCCAAAAGCCATTGCATCAAAGTCTACAAATAGAAGAGGTGCGCCTAAGGCGGCTAAGGCCGCCACTTGCTTTTCATCAAATTTTCCTAGGGCAATTGTCCCATCAAATCTTTTTTGAGACAGGTTTGTCAGAGATTCTTTGACTAAAAGAAAACCCAATTCCTCTGCCCGCTTTTCAACACCTAAACGAATCGATAAATAGTAAATATCATCCAGTTCTTCTGGATCGCTGAACCATTGGACAAACCGAATTTTCTTTTTGCCTGCTTGTTTTTTTCTGGCTCGCTTTTTATAATTTAACGTTTCTGCTGTTTCAAATATTTTCTTCTTCGTTTCATCACTAACTGATAATGTTTCATCATAGTTCAAAACTCTCGAAACTGTCGCTGAAGAAACACCGACTTGCTCTGCTATATCTTTAATGGTTACGATGTTCCTCACCTCAAACTAATCATTTTCTATACATTGAATAAATCGTTCAAAAGCACGACGACCTTCTTCGTCACGTTTAAAGACGCCGGCATCTGTTAAAATTTGAACAAAAATTGTCCCAATTCCTTGTTGGATCACTTCTTTGACATTGGCTTCAGTGGTGGTTTGCTGACTGAGTTCATCCGCCCAAGCTCGATGACTTTCAGCAATTTGATTGGGTTGCTTTAATAAATACTTTTCGACTTCTCTTAATTCTTGTGCCAGCCTTGGTGGCAAAATAGCTAGTCCCATTACTTCAATTAAGCCAATATTTTCTTGCTTAATATGTTGTACTTCTGGATGTGGATGAAAAATACCATCTGGAAATTCCTCCGAAACATTATTATCTCGTAAAACTAAATCCAATTCAAATAATGACCCTTTGCGTCGAGCAATTGGCGTAATCGTATGATGCGGTGTGCCATCTTCTGAATAGGCCCGAACTGAGACTCGTTCATCAGAATAATTGCGCCATTTGGTCAAAATTAATTCGGCCGCCTCAACGAGTTCCTCTTGATGATTACTTTGAAGACGAATCACAGACATCGGCCATTTTAAAATACCCGCAGTTATCGCAGGATATTTTTTCAAAGAAAATCTTGTTTCCATTGGTGCTAAATCCATTGGAAATGTATGACGTCCTGCTTGGTAATGATCATGAGATAAAATAGAACCACCAACAATTGGTAAATCTGCATTAGAGCCCACAAAATATTCAGGGAATAACTCCGTAATTTTAAGGAGCCGCTGGAACGTTTTTTTCTCGATTTTCATTTCTCGATGTTGTTGGTCCAAGAAAATCGCATGCTCATTATAGTAAGCATATGGCGAATATTGAAAGCCCCAAGCTTCGTCCTCTAAATTTAGTCGGATAATCCGATGGTTTGTCCGTGCTGGATAATTCACACGACCATAATAGCCTTCATTCTCCATACATAACATACACGCTGGATATTTTTTTTGACTCATTTTCTTTTCAGCCAAAATTTTTCGAGCATCCTTTTCTGGCTTCGATAAGTTAATGGTAATTTCTAGTTTACCATAGGGTGAGTCCATTGGGAAAATAATATTTTTGGCGATTGCTTTCGTTTTAATGTAGTTATTCGTTTTACATAACTGATAAAAATAATCCGTTGCTTTTCGTGGAGACTCTTGATAATAGTCCATAAACTTCTGATTAATAGTGGTTGGGGTCGGCGTAATAAAATCCATTAACTCCGCTTCTAGTTGTTCTGCTTCCGTAATTGAGTCATCGATTTGGTGATTGGCTTGTGCAATGTTTAAAAGCTGTTCCACCACATGCAACGGTTCTTGTTCACAAGCAACCGCTTCTGGTTGTTCAAAAAAATCACAGCCAACTAGTTTGGCAATCCGATTCGTCAAATAATAGCGGTCTGTTTCCGTC
This sequence comes from Enterococcus sp. S183_ASV_20, assembly GCF_018919685.1. NCBI lineage: Bacteria > Bacillati > Bacillota > Bacilli > Lactobacillales > Enterococcaceae > Enterococcus > Enterococcus sp. S183_ASV_20. The sequence continues at coordinate 184 of NZ_JAHLRI010000022.1, read as the reverse complement.
CAATCGCCATTTTCTATGATTATCTCTACAAATGCAGCAATCCATTTACTACTTTCTTTCATCATCTGATGTTCTCCTATTCATTATAGCCTTGAGGATGTTTCACATGCCATTGCCAAGCGGTGGCGATAATGTCCTTGACCTCAGTTACTTCTGGTTGCCAGCCTAAAACTCGTTTGGCTTT
>NZ_JAHLRI010000212.1:0-205 GCF_018919685.1 Enterococcus sp. S183_ASV_20 | reverse complement strand
GGAGGATTACCCAAGTCCGGCTGAAGGGAACGGTCTTGAAAACCGTCAGGCGGGTAAAACCGTGCAAGGGTTCGAATCCCTTATCCTCCTTTCTTAGGAATTAAATTTCCTTAGTCTAATTATCGCGGGGTGGAGCAGTCAGGTAGCTCGTCGGGCTCATAACCCGAAGGTCGTAGGTTCAAATCCTGCCCCCGCAATTGCTTTT
>NZ_JAHLRI010000021.1:0-46829 GCF_018919685.1 Enterococcus sp. S183_ASV_20 | reverse complement strand
AGAAATTGATTTTATCGTGATTGCACGTCCAGGATTGGAAAAATTATCGTCTGAAGAAGTGAAAGCTAATTTAACACATGTGTTAAATTTAGCTAAAATATTAGATGTAAGAGAGGGAATTGAGTAGTGAAGAAGTATAAGCGCTTATTATTAATGGCTGGGTTAGTGACCTTAGTCTTTGTTTTATCCGCCTGCGGAACCGCGCCCGTAAGTGAAAGTAGTACAGGAATTTGGGATCGATACATTGTTTATTATTTTGCCCAAGCGATTAAGTTCCTATCATTAGGCGGCAGTGTCGGAATTGGGATTATCCTATTTACGTTAGTCATCCGGATTATTTTATTGCCGTTGATGCATTTCCAAACGAAGAGTATGCGTAAAACACAAGAGTTGCAACCGCAATTAAAGGCCTTGCAACAAAAATATTCTTCAAAAGATCCTGAAACACAACGCTTATTCCGAGAAGAACAGCAACGTTTGTATGCAGAGAATAATGTGAATCCTTACATTGGCTGTTTACCACTGTTGGTTCAACTACCAATTATGATGGCTTTGTATCAAGCCATTTCACGCGTGCCTGAGTTAAAAGAAGGAACGTTCTTGTGGTTAAGCCTCGATAAGCCGGATCCGTATTTAATTTTACCGATTTTAGCGGCTGTCTTTACGTTTGCTAGTACGTATCTTTCAAGTATGAGCCAACTAGAAACAAATGCCTCACTGAAAATTATGAATTACGTTATGCCAGCGATGATCTTCTTTATGGGGATTTCATTAGCCAGCAGTTTATCTCTTTACTGGGTGGTCTCAAATGCCTTCCAAACAGGGCAAACATTGTTATTAAACAATCCATTCAAAATCCGTAAAGAGCGGGAGGAAGCAGCACGTCAAGCCAAAGCACGGGAGCGAGCGCTTGAACGAGCAAAAAGTCCTAAGAAAAAAGGGAAGAAAAAATAAAGGAGGTCGTTCAGATGCCGATTTATGAAGGAAATACAATCGAAGAAGCAACGCAGAAAGGCTTACAAGCACTTGGTTTAACCAAAGAGGATGTTACAATTGATGTGTTAGACGAAGGAAAAAAAGGATTTTTAGGTCTAGGAAAAAAACTTGCCCAAATTTCAATGGAACCAACGATTAGTGAGCAAGTCACAGAAGCGGTCGAAGAAACAGTGGAAGATATTGTTGTTGCCGATGAAGCAACAGCAGTGGAAGAAGCAGTTGAGGAATTAACCGAAGCAATTCCTAGTCTCTCAGAGGAATCAACACATTCTTTAGAAAATCTGGAAGACGAAGCTGCTATTACTGAATTAGCGATGTATTTAACGAATATTTCAAATGAACTGAACGCCCCTGCCATGGTTCGCATAGTGCGCGAGAATGGCAATATTATCTTCCATTTAGAAACAGAAAAACAAGGTATCTTAATTGGAAAACACGGAAAAGTGTTAAATGCGTTACAGTACTTAGCGCAAGTCTTTATTCACCGCATTGCAAGCAATAAGCTATCGATTGTTGTAAATGTCGGAAATTATCGTGAAAAACGTCATGAAATTTTGGAACGTTTAGCGAAACGCACCGCGGAAAAAGCCAAACGCACTGGGCGGCCAGTCTTCTTGGAACCAATGCCGGCTTTTGAAAGAAAACAAATTCATCACACGCTAAGTAAAGATGAGCAAATCAAAACCCATTCTGAAGGGGATGAACCTTATCGGTATTTAGTGGTTGAACCAGTTAAGAAGTATTTTTAAACAGAGGTCGGGACGGAACCGTTTAGCTCCGAGAAATAAGAAGGAATTTCCGAAAATTGCTTTTTAATTTTTGGAGAATTTCGGCTTATTTCCGAAGGAGTTGGTTCTGTTCCCGCCGTTTATCAGGTTTTGAGCATGGAACAAAAATCCAAAGTGATTTTTGTTCCATGCTCTTTCCCAGTTAAATGATTTTTTAGCCGTCTTCGTTTCTTTTTTTGTGTTATGATAATCAGTAATTACTCCAGTAGTAAATTCAAATGAAAAAGTTTTGTAAAGAGACGTAGGGGGAGCAACAGGTATGCGTACGGAGAAAATACTGGTTGTAGATGATGATGCAGCAGTTCGTCGTTTGATTTGGAAAGCGTTACAATCAACAGGTATTCTTATTTACCAAAGTGAATCAATTGAAAAAACAAAAGATATCGTGTCCAGAGTTACCTTTGATTTGTTCATTTTAGATGATAACTTGGAACATGACAGCGATGGTTATTACTTAGTCCAAATGATTAGAGAGAAATATCCACTGGTGCCAATTATCTTTTTTAGTAGCAAAAAAGAAGAAGAGGATATTATTGCAGCCTTGGAAATGGGCGTGGATAGTTATATAACGAAACCTTTTTCCTTGAATGTTTTTAAGGCTCAGGTGATTGCTTCGCTGAATCGAGCTCGAATGATTCGAAAACAATTGAATATTTATAAAAAAGAAGAACTACAGGTAGGCGATTTCCGTTTTGATTATGGTCGTTATCAACTATTTAAAAAGGATTTACCTATTTCATTGTCTTCGAAAGAAGTTCAATTAATTCAATTTTTTCTGGAGAATCCCGAGCAAGTATTCTCTAAAGAACAAATTTACAGCAGTGTTTGGGGTACTGGGGATGTCGATGCGAATACGATTATGGTTTTTATTAATCGTTTACGAAGTAAATTAGAAGAAAACCCGAAAGAACCTTGTTACCTTCGGACCGTTTGGGGCATTGGTTATACCTTTACGCCAGATGGTTGCGTACAAAAAAAATGAAAAAAGGCCCGCAGTTGAACGAGCGACTGCGGGTCTTTTTTGCTTATTCAATTTGTCGACGTTCCATTTCTTTCAAAATAAATTGAAGCGAACGATTTAGATGTTCATGGGTTAAAAGTGTGATCTGGTCAATATTCTTTGTTTTCATTCCGCGGAAAATTAACCAATGTTCTTCTAGGGCAATACTACGACGTTCTGAGGCACGAATCGCAATATCTCTGAAATAGATTAAGTAAGCATGGAGATCAGTCACAATTTTTTTTAAACGTAGCATCTGACTCTTAGTATAAATAAAGGAATTAAAATCTGAAAAGTTCTGTAGTAAGTCATCTACTTGGTTATTTTTATTGTATTGTTCTCCTTCGAGAAGTAAGGCTTCCAATTCATCAAAATCTTCTGGTGTCATGAGTTCCATGGCTTTAATGGTTGCTAAAGTGTCCAAAGATTTACGAATATCATAAATTTCATAAGCATCTTTCATACTAATCCCTTTAACCACGATACCCACCATAGGTATATGTTCCACCAATTGTTCTTTGACCAATTCTTGTAAAGCAAAGCGAATGGGCGTCCGACTAATGTTTAATTGCTCGGAAAATTCTTTTTCGTTAATCCGTTCACCTGCAGGAATATCCCCTAAAATAATGGTTTTTTTAAAGGCTTCATAGGTACAAATTTTTAGAGGTTTACTGCTGGTTAAATCTAAGTTCCGTTTTACTGCTTCAACCGTTGGATTCATATGAGGCACCTCCCTATAGGTTATTTTTATAGATAATAAATATAATATTAAAAATGAAAATATAACGCAAGAAAAGACAAAATGAAAAGAAAACCGAGGAGAAAAGGTACTCCTACGGTTTCAGCGACGACGTTTAATTTTGTGGAATAAATAAAGGCATGTGACCTAAAGCAACAATTGTTACAACGAAAATAACGAAAATTCCTAAGGCATATTTTGCCGATTCTTTTTGCCATTGACCCATATCTAAACCAGTTAAACGTAATAGCAAGTAAATAAATGCCACTAATGGACTTAATAAGTGGAACGCTTGCCCCATTAAGGAAGCTAAAGCCATAGACATATTGTCAAATCCATAAGAACGTCCAGCTTCTGCTAGGACTGGTAAGACACCGAAATAGAAACCATCGTTTGAAATAAAGAATGTTCCTGGTGCTGAAATGAACGCAATCACTAAGCCCCAAGCGCCGGCTAATTGTTTTGGAATAATATTAACAAAGCTATTTGCTAAGGCATTGGCCATACCAGAACCTTGGAATAAGCCCATGAAGACGCCAGCAGCAAAAACTAAGATAACTACTTGCACAGCATCACCAGCATTTGCACTGATACGGCTGCTTTGATCTTTTAATTTTGGATAGTTAATCATTAAAGCGATACAAGTACCAACTAGGAATAATAATAACGGTGGCATTTCAATCCACGAAGGCAAACCTAATTGACCAACGAATGAACTTAGGACTAACCAACCGATTAAGACAATCGTTAAAATACCATTGAACGCAAAATTCTTTGGACGACGAATTTCTAATAACTCAGGATCGTTAACAATAGTCATTTCTTCCAATTCTTTATCAGTAAGCGTTGTCACGCCTAAGCGAGCACGTTCTTTTTTCCCCATGCGATAAGCAACAAAGAAGATAACATACAATACAGATAAAATCATACCAGGTGCTAAATAAGAAAGAATGTCGGCATCAACTTCTAGTACGGCCATGGCACGAGCTGTTGGACCGCCCCAAGGTAATAAGTTCATAATGGTGTTTTGTAAGATAACAAGCACACCTAAATTCATCAATTTCATATTAAGTTTTTTGTAGATGGGAATAAACGCAGAACAGCAAATCAAGGTCGTAGTTGTTCCATCTCCGTTTAAGGAAACAGCAGCAGCAACTACCGCAGTAGCCATCAAGACTTTCATTGGATCGCCTTTAGCAAAGTAAATCATTTTTTTAGTGATTGGGTCAAACAAACCAGCATCCAACATAATAGAGAAGTAAAGAATGGCAAATAATAACATAATACCAGTTTTTGAAGTAGTTGAAATCCCATCTAAGACGAAATTCCCAATGTTGACTTCAGGGACAACACCGTCAGCACCAGGTGGTGGACTCGCTACTCCAGTTGCAATTGCAATCAAAGTAAAAATAAGAGGAATAATTACTAAAGATGTAAACGGTGACAATTTCTTTTTCATGATTACATACATAAAGATGATAATCATACCATAAGCTAAAATAGTGAGTAACATGTTTTTCTTCCTTTCTTTTTTTAGAACTTTTTTGTAAGCGTTAACAACCGGTGTTAATAAAAAAGAATAGCCATGAGAAATGTTTCACAGTATTCTGGTTTACAACAAAAAATATTTTTTGTGTTTGTCTATAGTGTGAGAATATACAAACTTTCGCAGAGAATAAATAGCCTAAAACAAAAAGAACATCAAAAAAACAATTCAACAATCAAATTCTTATTAATAACTTAATATAATATTAATAGAATCTTAACGGCTGATAAATGCTTATATACCAATGTTTACAGAGTTTTTTTCACAAAATAAACAATAAAAGAACAATCTGAGCTAGTGTTTTCACTAGGTTTTTTCTATAATGAACGTATACCAAGAATTAGTGAAAGGAGAGACAATATGGGCCTATTTAAGTCCTTATTCAAGAAAGAGCAACACACGCAGGATACCGAGATTAATGAAAGCGTTATCCAACGTGAAGCGGATAACTTGGAAAAGCGATGGATAGATATACCAGCATATATTCCTGCTGAGCCAAAAGAATATCAATTGGTAAGTATTGTGGCCACTGCCATCGCAGCAGGAGAGTTTCCAGAAAGTCGTTTTGTTATCAAAAAAATCGCAAAACGAAATCCAGAAGCAAAAGAAGTTGCCATTATTGCAGCCAGTATAGCTGCAGAGCTTTCAGAAGAGTCTCAGCTAGTTGTCAAAAGAATTTCAAAACAAAACCTTGAGGAGGATCATTATGTTACGCAAATTTAAAATTTCAATTGATGGGAAAGAATATTTAGTCGAGATGGAAGAAATCGGTGGCGTCCCACAACCAGCACCTGTTGCGCTACAACCAACAGCGCCAGTTGCTACGACAGAAACACCAGCCCCTGCTGTTGAAGAAGCCCCAGCCCCAGCAGCACAGCCAGCCGCCCCAGCAGGAGCAGATGCAATGCCTGCGCCAATGCCAGGAACTGTGTTAAAAGTATTAGTCAATGTTGGTGATACGGTGTCCGAGAACCAACCATTGTTAATTTTAGAAGCAATGAAGATGGAAAATGAAATCGTTGCAGGAAAAGCAGGTACGGTAACAGGAATTCATGTTACCCAAGGCCAAATTGTGAATCCAGGGGAACCATTAATAACAATTAACTAGAATTAATTTAAGAAGAGGAAGTGATTTGTGTGGAGACACTGATTCAAGGTGTTATAGGAATGGGCCAAGAACCAGGACGCATTGTGATGATGCTGATTGGTGGACTATTAATGTATTTAGGAATAAAAAAAGAGTATGAACCAACACTTTTAGTGCCGATGGGTTTAGGAACGATTTTAGTGAACTTTCCTAATTCCGGCGTATTGAGCGCTGGCGGCGAGCCTGGTCCGTTTAATGTTCTTTTTGATTTTGGAATAAAAACAGAGTTATTCCCGTTATTATTATTTATTGGGATTGGGGCAATGATTGATTTCGGTCCATTGTTACAAAATCCGTTTATGTTGATGTTTGGTGCCGCTGCACAGTTTGGGATTTTCTTTACAGTTATTATGGCTGTTTTATTAGGTTTTGATTTAAACGATGCTGCTTCGATCGGGATTATTGGTGCCGCTGATGGCCCAACGTCTATTTTCGTAGCAAATACCTTACATTCAAAATACATGGGAGCCATAATGGTTGCCGCTTACTCCTACATGGCGTTAGTTCCGATTATTCAACCAGTAGCGATTAAAGCAGTGACGACGAAAGCCGAACGTCGGATCCGTATGACTTATCGGGCCGGTGAAGTTTCTCAAACAGCGAAAATTCTTTTCCCGGTTGTTATTACGATTGTCGCAGGGTTAATTGCGCCGGTGTCATTACCATTAGTTGGTTTCTTAATGTTTGGGAACTTATTAAGAGAATGTGGCGTTTTGGATCGCTTATCCATTACAGCTCAAAATGAATTGGTGAATATTATTAGTATCTTGCTAGGACTATCTATTTCCGTTAGCATGAACTATGCAGAGTTCTTAAAAGTCGATACGTTGATGGTTATTGGCTTAGGGTTAGTCGCCTTTATTATGGACTCAGTCGGCGGCGTACTTTTTGCTAAATTCTTGAATTTATTTAGAAAAGAAAAAATTAATCCAATGATTGGTGCTGCGGGTATTTCCGCTTTCCCAATGTCTAGTCGGGTTATTCAAAAAATGGCTACGGATGAAGACCCACAAAACTTTATTTTAATGCATGCTGCTGGTGCCAACGTTTCAGGACAAATCGCTTCTGTAATTGCTGGTGGCTTACTATTAGCCTTTTTAACATAGGACGGAAAGGAGAACGAATACATGTCTGTTAACATGGAAGATTTAAAAATTGCTTTTGAACTGTTAGGTTTTGGTTGGGGCGGCGTTTTCGTTGTTTTATTTATCATTTATCTAGCATCTAAATTACTAACAAAATTATTTCCAATTAAAAAATAAAGGAGGTTATTGCTGTGAACAGCGTATATACAATGAAAAGAATCTGGTTGCAAAAAGATAAAAAAGCTTATCAAGCTTGGCGCGAATTAATGGAAAAAGCCGCATTGCAAACGACAGAAGCACTTGATTACACCGTTGGCATATATGATGACACAGCATTAATCGCCTCTGGCTCGCTTTCAGGCAAAACGATTAAGTGCGTGGCCGTTTGTAAAAAATATCAATCTGAAAATTTGTTAACCCAATTGGTAGTTCATCTACTTGAAAAACTGAGAGAAGAAAACCAATTACACAGTTTTTTGTATACAAAACCAAAAAATGAACAAATTTTTCAGTCGCTAGGCTTTCAAAAAGTGGTTGCGAATCAAGAGGTGCTATTTATGGAGCAAGGCAAACCAGATTTTGCCGATTATCTTGGTTACCTGACACAGCATAAAAAAGCAGGACCAGCCAGTAGCATTGTCATGAATGCAAATCCTTTTACGAAAGGCCATCAGTACTTAGTCGAAAAAGCAGCCAAAGAAAGTCCGCACGTTTATGTGTTTGTTTTATCTGAAGATAAATCGCTGTTTTCAAAAGAAGCACGTTTCGCAATGGTGCAAAAAGGGGTAGCCCATTTACCCAATGTGACAGTCCTATCTACAGAAGATTACTTAGTTTCGTCTGCGACTTTTCCTACCTATTTTTTGAAAGAAAAAGCGCCATTAGAGGTAGCTGCAATTCAAGCAACGCTTGATGCAACGTTATTTAAAGAAAGAATTGCGCCAATACTTGAAATTCAGCAACGTTATGTGGGAGAAGAGCCTTATTCAGAAGTGACCGATGTCTACAATCAAGCAATGCAACAAGTTTTCGGACAAACGATAACGCTAACCATTGTCCCACGATTAGCGATTGGTGGAGAGCTGATTAGTGCGACGAAAGTTCGCAAAGCGATGGCTGAAGGCGACAAAGAGACACTCAAGAAGTTTTTACCAGCAACAAGTTATCAATACTTAGTAGAACACAAGAAACTAATGAGGTGAAGAAAGTGAAGATTATCAAAAATGCTACTGCAGGAACAGTAGAATCAAGTGATATTATGATTACCGTCCAACCCATTGAATCAACAGAAAATACCATTGAATTAGAAAGTAGTGTCGAAAAACAATTTGGCAATCAAATTCGTCAGGTGATTACGACAACTTTGGAACATTTAGATGTCCAAGGCGTTGCGGTCAAGGCGATTGATAAAGGGGCATTAGATTGTACAATCAAAGCTCGGATGATTACAGTTTTACATCGAGGCGCTGAAAAAGAAACGTATGATTGGAAGGAGTTGGACTCATGGAACGTTTAAGAAGAACAATGATGTTTGTCCCTGGAGCGAACGCAGCAATGCTAAGAGATGCACCTTTGTATGGGGCAGATTCAATCATGTTTGATTTAGAAGATGCAGTTTCATTAAAAGAAAAAGACTCTGCCCGTGTTTTAGTCCATTCTGCTTTGAAAACTTTCGATTATGGCAATATTGAAATTGTTGTTCGGATCAATGCTTTAGATGCCGGTGGCGCAGAAGATATTGAAGCAATGGTCTTAGCTGGTGTCGATGTGATTCGTTTACCAAAAACAGAAACAGCCCAAGATATCATTGATGTCGAGGCAGTCATTACAGAAGTAGAACAGCAAAATGACATTCCCGTAGGAACAACGAAAATGATGGCTGCTATCGAATCGGCTGAAGGTGTTCTAAATGCGCCCGCGATTGCCAAAAGTTCAACTCGCTTGATTGGCATCGCGTTAGGCGCCGAAGACTATGTTACCAATATGAAAACACGGCGCCATCCAGATGGCCAAGAACTATTCTTTGCTCGTAGCATGATTTTACATGCCGCTCGAGCAGCTGGGATTGCAGCTATTGATACGGTCTATTCAGATGTAGACAATACGGAAGGCTTTGAAGCCGAAGTTCGTTTGATTAAACAGCTAGGTTTCGATGGGAAATCGGTGATTAACCCTCGTCAAATCCCATTAGTTAATACTATTTATGCGCCAACAGAAAAAGAAATCCAGAATGCTAAGGAAGTAATCTGGGGCATTCGGGAAGCCGAAGCTAAAGGTTCCGGTGTTATCTCCGTAAATGGAAAAATGGTTGATAAACCAATTGTTGAACGAGCTGAACGGGTCATTGCGTTAGCATTGGCGGCTAAATTAATTACCGAGGAGGAAATATAGACATGGTAGTAAATAAAGTAGGCAAAGACATTCCTCAATCTTATGCAGAGCAATACGGCATTTATGAAGGAGAATTAGCACACATTGATGCGTATCAAGAAGCGAGCCGAGCAATTAAACCAGTGAAACCTCGGGAGACAAAACTTTTAGGAAGTATTCGTGAAGCTATTGAAAAAACAGGTTTAAAAGATGGCATGACCATCTCTTTCCATCACCATTTCCGTGAAGGAGACTATGTGATGAACTTAGTTTTAGCCGAGATTGCCGCCATGGGGCTGAAAAATATTTCGATTGCACCTAGTTCAATTGCAAATGTTCATGAACCTTTGATCGAACACATTAAAAATGGAGTAGTCACCAACATTACTTCTTCAGGTTTGAGAGATAAAGTAGGCGCCGCTATTTCAGCAGGTATCATGGAAAATCCTGTGGTGATTCGTTCACATGGTGGCCGGGCACGGGCAGTAGCAGCAGGCGATATCCATATTGATGTAGCTTTCTTAGGTGCACCAAGTTCAGACGCTTATGGAAATGCGAATGGAACCAAAGGAAAAGCCACCTGTGGTTCTCTTGGATATGCGATGGTCGATGCAAAATATGCGGATCAAGTGGTCATCATTACTGACACATTAGTGCCATATCCTAATACCCCTATTAGTATTCCACAAACAGATGTTGATTATGTGGTAGAAATTGATGCAATTGGTGATCCAGATGGAATTGCCAAAGGCGCGACACGTTTTACAAAGAATCCTAAAGAATTATTGATTGCTGAATATGCCGCAAAAATAATTACACATTCTCCTTACTACAAAGAAGGCTTCTCATTCCAAACAGGAACAGGTGGCTCTTCACTAGCAGTTACGCGGTTCATGAGAGAACAAATGCTTAAAGATGGCATTAAAGCAAGTTTCGCTTTAGGCGGAATTACGAATGCAATGGTGGAACTTTTGGAAGAAGGTTTAGTAGAAAAAATTATTGACGTCCAAGACTTTGATCATCCATCAGCTATTTCTTTAGGAGAAAATGCCAATCATTATGAAATTGATGCCAATATGTATGCTTCACCGCTTAGCAAAGGGGCGGTTATTAATCAATTAGATACAGCTATTTTATCTGCTTTAGAAGTGGACACAGATTTTAATGTAAATGTCATTACTGGTTCAGATGGTGTCATCCGTGGTGCTTCTGGCGGACATTCCGATACAAGTATGGCTTGTAAAATGAGTCTAGTGATTGCACCACTTGTTCGTGGACGGATTCCAACAATCGTCGAGCAAGTAAATACAGTCGTTACACCAGGTACGAGTGTCGATGTCGTAGTAACAGAAGTCGGCATTGCAATCAATCCAAAAAGAACAGACTTAATTGATTGTTTTAAAACCTTAGATGTTCCTCAGTTTACGTTAGAAGAGTTGAAAGACAAAGCCTACAACATTGTTGGCACCCCGGAACCAATTAAATATGGAGACAAAGTTGTTGCGTTAATTGAATACCGAGATGGTAGTCTAATTGATGTGGTACGCAATGTTTAATGGGGAAAAAGTAACACTTTTAGAGATGTTGGATGCTCGCGAACAAAGAGCTGCCACACAGAAGGAGTTGTTAGAAACAGCACCAGAAGCTAGTCTCTTATCTGCCACAATGAATATTCCTGGAGAAGTAAAAAATTCGCCCACTTTAACGGCTGTTTTTTTAGAAGTAATTGACGAAGTCGAGCAACAATTGCTGGATCAAGTACCGATTGTTAATTTTTACCGGAATGAAAAAACAGGTCCTGAATATTATTTGGCGGTTTCGTTAGCCCCACAAGAATTAAAACAAAGAATGGTCAAAATTGAAGAAACACATCCTTATGGTCGTTTAGTGGACCTAGATGTTTTATGGGGAAATGAAGAACTAAAAAGCCTTCATCGAGGAGATTTAGGCTTGCCACCACGGCGCTGTTTTATTTGCCAAGAAGAGGCGAAAGTCTGTGGACGAAATCGACGTCACAGTCTTGAAGCAATGCAAGAAAAAATAACAGAAATAATTTTGACACGAAAGGAGCAGCCAAGTGAGTAAAAAAATTCGTTTTACAGAAACGGTGCTACGGGATGGACAACAAAGTTTAATTGCAACACGGATGCCAACCTCAGATATGCTGCCGATTATTAAAACAATGGACGAGGCAGGATTTCATGCATTAGAAATGTGGGGCGGGGCAACGTTTGATTCCTGTGTCCGCTATTTAAACGAGGATCCTTGGGAACGTCTTCGCCAAATTCGCAAAGAAGTTAAAAATACCAAACTTCAAATGTTATTACGAGGACAAAATTTACTAGGATATCGTCATTACGCTGATGATGTGGTGCGGGCCTTTGTCGAAAAATCAGTTGAAAATGGGATTGATATTATTCGTATTTTCGATGCCTTGAATGATGTCCGTAATTTACAAACAGCAATTCAAACAACAAAAGAAGCTGGCGGATACTGTCAAGCAGCGATTTCTTATACCACGAGTGAAATTCATACCATCGATTACTTTGTAAAATTAGCCAAAGAATTAAGTCAAACAGGAGCGGACTCCATTTGTATTAAGGATATGGCAGGCGTTTTGACGCCACAAACTGGTTTTGAATTAGTGAGCAAAATGAAAGATGCCATTGATTTACCTTTAGAGGTGCATACGCATGCGACTAGTGGTATTTCTGAGATGACCTATTTAAAAGTCGCTGAAGCAGGTGCGGATATCATCGATACAGCTATTTCTTCTTTCGCTGGCGGTACGAGTCAACCAGCCACAGAATCTGTAGCCATTGCGTTAGAAGATTTAGGCTTTGAAACAGGTTTAAATATGGAAAAAGTAACAGAGATTGCTGACTATTTCAATCCGATTCGTGATCGCTTTAGAAGTGAAGGCATTTTAAACCCTAAAGTTAAAGATACGGAACCGAAAACCTTGATTTATCAAGTGCCTGGTGGTATGTTATCAAACTTATTAAGTCAATTAACGGAGCAAGGTTTACAAGACAAATATGAAGAAGTTTTAGCTGAAGTACCTAAAGTAAGAGCGGATTTAGGGTATCCGCCACTAGTTACGCCGCTTTCACAAATGGTCGGAACACAAGCCTTAATGAATGTGATTTCTGGGGAAAGATATTCCTTAATACCGAATGAAATCAAAGATTATGTGCGCGGGGAATACGGTAAATCACCAGCACCTATCGCAGAAGAGATTAAACAAAAAATCATCGGGGATGAAGAGGTAATCACTTGTCGACCGGCGGATTTATTGAAACCAGAGTTGCATAGTTTAGAAAAGGAAATCCAACAATATGCAAAATCTGAAGAGGATGTCCTATTATATGCGATGTTCCCACAACAAGGAAAAGACTTTTTAGGACGTCGTGAAGATCCTTTTTACGATGTACCGTTACAGAAAGTGACAGTCAAACTTGACTTGCCAGAATAGAACGGGCAAGTGCTCCGCAAATGTATAAAGAAGCAAGGGTTTGAGCGACGATAACGGTTGTTCAAACCCTTGCTTCATCAAATAGAAAAAGGCAGCCCGTGAAAGGAAGTGACAATGTGTTAGAAGAAGTTCTAGCAATTCATCAAAAAAATATTGGTGTGCTAAGTCTTGAAGCAACAGAAGCGGTATTAAACCATCATGATTTAGCCAAAATGTATACACCTGGTGTCGCAGAATTGAGTTTAATGATTGCCAAAAATCATGAATTAGCGCGCGAGTGGACCATTAGTGGTAAGTTAATTGCGGTTATTACAGATGGATCAGCTGTTCTGGGTCTCGGCAATATGGGCACGCAAGCGGGCTTGCCAATTGTTGAAGGCAAAGCTTTGCTTTATAAAAATTTGGCGGGGGTCGATGCTATTCCTTTAGCGCTGGAACAAAAATCAGTGGACGAGATGGTTCAAACAATTGAAAATTTACAAAATAGTTTTGCAGGAATCCACTTAGAAGATATTTCTGCACCAAAATGTTTTGAAATTGAAGAAAAACTTCAACAACGTTTGAACATTCCTGTGTATCATGATGACCAAGAAGGCACAGCCATCGTCGTTTTAGCTGGGCTAATCAACGCAGCTAAAATTAAAGGAAAACCTTTAAATCAATTACGTGTGGTGATTAACGGAGTTGGTGCTTCTGGTGTAGCGACCGCTAAGTTATGTATTCAGGCGGGGATTACGCATCTCACCTTAGTAGATCGCCAAGGTGTTTTAAGAGAAGAAGACCCGACATTGAATCCTTACCAACGTGCTTTGCTTCGACAGGTAATAAAACCATCAGTAGAAAACAAAGATTTAGCCACCGCTGTCGTCAATCAGGATGTTTTTTTAGGCTTATCAGAAGCGGATGTGCTAACGCCAGCCCTGATTGAATCAATGAACCAAGACCCAATTATCTTTGCTTTAGCAAATCCTAAACCAGAAATTGAACCAGCCCTCGCCCAAGCCAATGGTGTCCGTTTATTAGCAACTGGTTCTTCCAAATATCCGAATCAAGTGAACAACATTTTAGCTTTTCCAGGTCTTTTTAAAGGGTTATTGGCAGCGAAAGGCAGAAAAGTCGATGTCGGTTTGCAAATGACAGTAGCACGAAGCTTGGCCGCTATGATTTCAGAACCCACAGCAGAAAAATTCATACCTAATGTATTTGATGGCGGCGTAGTTGACACGGTTTTTAATGCTGTACTAGACTATATAAAACAAGAAAAGGCCACGGCAGAAGAAGGGACGTAAAAGGCAATGACAAAGCAAGCAAGGAGTAAATTAGCGCAGCAAGCACAATTGGCACTACTCTATGAAGTGACCTGTTTAAATAAACCAGGCTTGGTGGATCCAGTCGATGCAGGCGCCCATCAAGATATGGATGTTTTCACTTTTTTAGAAAGTAGTGTGGTTTTGACTCCTTATTTTGAAACCTTCGTTCAAGCTGGGACAGAGCTACGTCATTTGCCGATTGAGGCAACCTTTCGCGCGATTCGACAAGTTGGTTTAGAAGCAGAACGAGCGATGTTTGAGGCAACAGAAGGGATCAACACACATAAAGGAGCGATTTTTTCTCTAGGTATTTTTTTAGCTATCTGTGGTCGTCTAATGATTTGGGAGACCCCTTGCACCTTACAATTGTTTCAACAAACGCTTCAAACAATGACGCAAGACTTATTGGCTGACTTTGAAAACCTCGCTACGAATGAGCTAGAAAAACTAACTTGGGGTGAACGACTATTTGTTCAGCATGGCTTGACTGGAATCCGTGGTGAGGCGCAACAAGGTTATCCCGCTGTCTTTGAACAGGGAGTGCCTTATTATCAAAAACATCAAGGCACACAACAACAAAAACTCATTGATACGCTCCTTTATTTATCGCTCTATGTTGAGGATACGAATTTGATTAAACGAAGTCAGAATGTCCAAATTTTTGAAGTATATCAACCGTTAATCCAGGAATATTTTGCTTTAGGGGGGACACAAACGTTACGGGGAACCCTTTGCTTAGAAAGATTGAATCACTTATTCAAAGAAAAAAATTGGAGTATTGGTGGCAGTGCAGATGCTTTAATTTTGGTGGTGTTTTTAGATAAACTAATGAAATTAAATTGGCTGACGCCTTAATTAAAAAGATAGTTACAACGCTGATTTTGCCAGTTATTTTGACCTTATATGCCTATGGAAAGGTCTCAAGAGAATTCAAGAAAGCGATTGACAAATACCATGAAACACAGTATATTTTATTACGAAATCATTCTTATCAGAGTATACAAATACGATGATAAACAGTTGAAGCGAATCTTGATTTGCTTTTCCTAAACCTGATTCTTTTAGAATCAGGTTTTTGTTTGTCTAAAAGGCGGCATTCGTTCAAAAACGGCTGTCGCCTTTTTTTATGAAATTTTTTTAATATAAAAAATTTCATAAAAAAAATCTTAAAAACAGAAAAAATTGTTATAGATTAGAGTCATTTTTTTGATGTAAAGTTTTTATGACTTACAGCCATAAAATTGATAAAAACAGTCAAAGAAGCAGAAAAAATAATAGTGGAATTTCTCAAAAAAATAAAAAAATTTTTCGTTATTTAATTATCGATTTATCAAACGATAAGTTATAATAAAATAATTTATTTATCTTTAATAATTGGGGAGAAATGTATAAACTTCCTCATTTTCCTCTCATTGTATAATAACTCACTAATGAATTAGTGAGTTTTTTAACATATCCAGGATGTTTGTTATCAAATGAATTTTTATATAAAAATTCACAGCATTATATTTTGAAAAGCTGAGGAAATGTACTAAACTGCAGGTGTTAAATCCATTTAAATCGCTAAAGGGGGAGATGAACAACTAGGGGAAGCTAATGATCTTGGTATTTATCGTTTATTTTAAAGAAAAGAGGGACGATCAGATGAAAAAGAAAATTGTTGAGGATTTTAATCGGAAAAGTCAGCATAAAAAATGGACAAAACGCAAGATGCTTAATTTAGCAATATCAAGTGGTTTATTATTTACGTCATTAGCAATCCCTGTAAGTATAGCTGTTACCTCTGGCACAATCAGTGCATCAGCAGCGGTCTTGGATATCGAACTATTATCAAATGTTACGTCAAATAATGACAGTGGCACTTCAACGAGTAATCGTTGGACAGCCGCAAACCAAAATCAACCAGTTAATTTCACTGTTTCTGGTGGTGCTTTAGCAGATGCTTCCGCTGTGTTTAGTGGACAAAAACAAGCGGTGTTAGTGGTTCCTCCTGAGTTAAGAGGAAATGTAGCTGCAGCAGGCAGCGCAGCAATCAATACCAACGTTACGATTGATCTTTCAAAAGTTACTTTTTTGACTGCCGTTTTGAATGCAGCCAATGATTTAACCAATGTCATTACTCAAATTACCAGTGGAGCGTTAGGGAATTTAACTGGTGTTGATATTGATTTGACGGAAGTGAATCGTCAATTGGAATTAGTGAATAACATTGAAAACTTAGGTGCTGCTTCATTTACAGCTCCGGAAACGTTAGCAGCTGACGGCTCATACATTAGTGCACCGATTAGTGATGGTTTAGGGTTAGTTTTAGCCCAAAATGTTTCAAACATCTTACAAGATTTGAATGCAGCAGTTCAAGCTTTGGAGGCAAAAGGAACCAGTATCCCAAGTAATCTTGTCGCTACAGCCATAAATGCAGCCTTGCTTCCTGTCAAAGGCACGGTAAACGTGGCTGTTTCAGGTGCTTTGCCTTTATTAGCGGTTGGTGGTTCAGGTGTGAATGAGTTAGTGGATGCTTCTTTACTAGGCGCAACTACGGTTACTTTACCAACTACCGTTTCAACACCTCAAAATTTATCCAATAATTTAGATGCTCGTTTTGTAGGAACAGTCGTTCAAACAGATCTTTTAGACGTTAATTTATTAGCAACAGCAGATGGTGTATCCAACATTTATTTTGCTGCAGGTACTACTAGTGAAGTAACCGCACCAACAATCACAGGAGTGACAGGTAATTCAACGGCAGGTTACGAAGTTAAAGGAACTGCCGATGCCAATGCCACGGTTGAAATCCGAAATGCAGGAGGCACCGTAATAGGCACAGGTACCGCTGATGGGACAGGAGCGTTTACAGTTACCATTCCCGCAGGTGAAGCAGGTGCCAATGAAACATTAACGGCTGTAGCGAAAAACGCCAGCGGCACAGAAAGTACGCCAACAACGTTCCAAACGCCAGCGGATCCTAATACGCCCGTGGCGACGCCAATTGTTGAGACTGTAACAGGTAGTACAACAAAAGGCTATGAGGTCAAAGGGACTGCTGAAGTTGGCACCACCATTGAGGTTCGCGATGCAGCTGGCACGGTCCTTGGTACTGCAACAACTGGAACTGACGGAAAATATACAGTGACTTTAGATCCAGGAACAGCAACAGCAAATCAAACGCTGAGCGTTGTAGCGAAAAACGCTAGTGGCACGGAAAGTCAACCAGCAACGGCGACAACACCAGCTGATGTCACTGCACCAACAGTTGATAACATCACAGGCAACTCTGGTTCGGGTTATGAAATTACAGGAACAGCAGACCCTAACACAACAATCGAAGTTCGTGATCCAGCTGGGGCAGTTATTGGTACAGGTACCTCTGATGCGAATGGTGAGTTTACTGTAACGCTACCAACGGGAACGACCAATCCTGGGGATACGTTAACAGTGATTGGAAAGGATAACGCGGGAAATGAAAGTCAACCGACTGAAGTCCTTGTTCCTGCTGATGCCACGGTTACAGCACCAACTGTAACAGGAGTAATAGGTAATTCAGTTGCTGGTTATCAGGTGACAGGCACCGCTGATCCGAATGCTACCATCGAGATTCGTGATGCAGATGGGAACGTGATTGCAACAGGGACTGCCGATGGAACTGGTTCCTTTGCTGTGAACCTTCCAGCTGGGACGGCAAATGCGAATGAAACTTTGACAGCGTTAGCCAAAGATCCTGCTGGCAATACAAGTACACCGACAACCTTCCAAACACCAGCAGATGAAGTAGTGGCACCGCCAAGTGTCGACAAAGTAACTGGGAATACAACACAAGGATATCAAGTGACAGGTACCGCTGAACTTGGCACCACCATTGAAGTTCGTGCAACAGACGGAACAGTTTTAGGCACCGCAACAACTGGACCGACTGGCCAATATACTGTGACGTTAGCTTCAGGAAAAGCAACAGCTAAACAAACAGTGAATGTAGTTGCTAAAAATGATACTGGACTTGAGAGTCAACCAACTACAGCTATGACACCCGCTGATGTTACCACACCAACAATTGGTGACATTACTGGTGATTCAACAACTGGTTATGAAATCACTGGGACGGCGGACCCTAATACCACCATTGAAGTACGGAACCCAGATGGAACAATTATTGGTACAACGACAACGGATGATCAAGGAAACTTTACTGTGGACCTTCCAGTGGGAGCCGCTAATCCTGGTGATATATTAACAGTTGTTGGAAAAGACGGTGACGGCAATGAAAGTCAACCAACGGAAGTGACGGTCCCTGAAGATGCAACCGTAGCAGCACCAACTGTGACGACTGTTACAGGAACAACTGCCACTGGGTATCAAGTAACCGGCACGGCAGAGCCAAATGTCACCATTGAGATTCACAATGAAGCAGGTTTAGTTATTGCTACGGGAACGACTGATGGTGCTGGCGCCTTTACAATCACTCTTCCGACGGGCACAGCAACAGCTAACGAAGCCTTAACTGCCATTGCGAAAGATGCTGCTGGGAAAGAAAGTAATCCGACTGCTTTCAAAACACCTGCTGATCCAGATGCACCAGTCGCGACACCTACTGTTGACAAAATCACTGGTAGCACGACAAAAGGCTATCAAGTAGTAGGAACAGCAGAAGTTGGTACAACAGTTGAGGTGCGTGATGCCGATGGCACAGTCCTTGGCATGGCAACTACTGGAACTGATGGCAAATACACAGTGACTTTAGAGCCAGGGAAGGCCTCAGCTAACGAAACAATAACTGTCGTAGCGAAAAATGCAACAGGAAAAGAAAGTCAGCCGGCTACAGCAACTACACCAGCCGACTTAGCCACACCAACCATTGATTCTATTACCGGAAATTCTGGTAAAGGTTACGAAATCACTGGAACGGCGGAGCCCAAAACCACTATTGATGTCCGTGACGCAGACGGAACCATCATTGCTGCTACCACTGCTAACGAAACCGGCCAATATACGGTGACTCTATCAGCTGGCGTAGTGACACCAGGAGAAACGATTACGATTATTAGCAAAGATGGCGCTGGCAATGAAAGTCAACCAGCTACAGCCGTTATTCCAGCGGATGTTGTTTTAGCGGCGCCAACTATTACGAAGGTTGAAGGAAACAAAGCCAATGGCTATACAGTCACTGGAACTGCTGATCCAAATGTCACGGTTCAATTTTACAATAGCAGTGAAAAATTATTGGCAAGTGGCAATACAACTACTGGAGGTACCTTCTCTATTCATATTGCAGCAGGATTAGCAACAGAAAAAGAAACGTTAACCGCACTAACCACAGATACACAAGGAAATGTGAGTCCTAAAACCACATTTATGACGCCGGCCGATATTACGGGAGAACCAGAGATTAAAATTGCGGCACCAACTGTTTCTTCAGTTTTAGGAACGTCTAAAGCCGGCTACCTCATCAAAGGAACAGCTGAACCAAACCGAATCATTCAAATTAGTAACCGACTATTAAGAAGTGTGATTGCTGTAGGTGCCACCGATGCTGAAGGCAACTTCGCTATCCAATTAACAGCGGGACAAGCGACTGCTCAACAAAGTTTACTTGCGACAGCTACCGATGGCGCAGGACATTACAGTACGGCTACAACCTTCATGACACCAGCCGACCCAACGAATCCTGGAGGAGGCAATGGTAACACTGGCGGAAATAACGGCAATACAGGCGGCAACACAGGAAACAATGGCGCAACTGGCGGGAATAATGGGAATGGTTCAAACACAGGTTCAAATCCAAATGGGGGTTCTGGTTTAGGCACAACAGGTTCTGGCTTAGGTTCACTAGGCAATGGCCTCGGTACAAATGGTAGTGGCTACCACCCTAAACTAAGTACCATCAGTTATGGCACTGGAAATCACGGGAAAACAGGCTACTTACCTAGTACAGGTGAAAAAGAGTCCTCAGCCGTGACAACAAGTTTGTTTGGCGCCTTTGTCGCACTCCTTGCGAGCATGGGAATCATCAAACGCAAACGTAAAAACTAGCTCTCTCCTTTAATTCCTATAGATGAGAAAACGTATTGTTGAGAATTCCCCACTCAATGATACGTTTTCTCGTTCCATTTAATGAAGAAAAATTGCCAAATAGAATAAAATGTGCTATTCTATTTTCAGAAAATCGAAGGAACAAGCAGTGAAAGTGCTAAATCCAACCTGAATTTTTTAATGCAGGAGGAGTGGGCGCTTTTTTTGTTGTTATGAAGAAAGGAAGCTAATTATGCAATCAGCTACAATGGAATTTGATACAATTGCGGCGATTTCTACGCCGCCAGGTGAAGGTGCGATTAGTATTGTTCGTTTAAGTGGCGAGCAAGCAGTTGCTATTGCAAACAAAGTTTATCGGTCAGGCACTAAAGATTTAGCTAAAGTCCCCACGCACACGATTCATTATGGTCATATTGTTGATCCGCAAAACGATCAATTGATTGATGAAGTCATGCTTTCTGTGATGCGGGCACCGAAAACATTTACACGAGAAGACGTGGTAGAAATTAACTGTCATGGCGGCATTGTCGTGGTGAACCAATTATTGCAATTACTGTTACGTGAAGGCGCACGAATGGCCGAACCTGGGGAATTTACAAAACGTGCTTTTCTAAATGGCCGAATGGATCTTTCACAAGCAGAAGCAGTGATGGACTTAATCCGTGCTAAAACAGATAAAGCGATGAATGTTGCATTGAACCAATTGGATGGTAACTTGTCGGCGTTAATTCGTTCATTAAGACAAGAAATTTTAAATACTTTAGCGCAAGTAGAAGTTAATATTGATTATCCAGAGTATGATGATGTCGAAGAATTAACCACGAAATTACTTTTAGAAAAAGCCGAATTTGTGAAAGCGCAGATTCAACAATTATTAACGACCGCTAAACAAGGAAAAATTTTGCGAGAAGGTCTAAGTACAGCAATTATTGGCCGACCAAATGTCGGGAAATCCAGTTTGTTAAACCATCTGTTACGAGAAGAAAAAGCTATCGTTACAGATATTGCTGGAACGACACGTGATGTCATTGAAGAATACGTTAACGTTCGCGGTGTTCCTTTAAAATTAATTGATACAGCGGGGATTCGCGAAACAGAAGACATTGTGGAACGAATTGGTGTCGAACGCAGCCGCAAAGCGTTAGCAGATTCGGATTTAATTTTGTTAGTCTTAAATCAAAGCGAAGAATTGACAGAGGAAGATCGTCAACTGTTGGAAGCAACGAAAGGCTTAAAACGCGTTATTCTTTTAAATAAAATGGACTTACCGACAAAACTAGATCCTAACGAATTACAAGAATTAGTCCCTGCAGAAGAAATTTTATCCGTTTCGGTGTTGTCAAACACAGGCTTAGACCAGTTAGAAGCGAAAATTGCTGATCTTTTCTTTGGCGGCCAAACAGGCGAAAAAGATGCTACCTATATTTCTAATACACGTCATATTGCTTTGCTGGATCAAGCAGCGCTTTCGTTACAAGAAGTGATTAACGGCATCGAAGCAGGTATGCCAGTCGATTTAGTTCAAATTGATATGACCCGTTGTTGGGATTATTTAGGGGAAATCGTCGGCGATAGTGTCCAAGATGAATTAATTACACAGTTATTTAGTCAATTTTGTTTAGGAAAATAAGACAAGAGAGGAATTTTTTATGAATCAATATCAAGCAGAATCATATGATGTTATTGTCGTCGGTGCTGGACATGCTGGCTCTGAAGCAGCCTTAGCAGCCGCACGAATGGGCGTTAAAACGTTACTTTTAACGATTAATTTAGATATGGTTGCTTTTATGCCATGTAACCCTTCTGTTGGTGGACCTGCCAAAGGAGTCGTTGTCCGAGAAATCGATGCATTAGGCGGCGAAATGGGTAAAAACATTGATAAAACCTACATCCAAATGCGGATGCTAAATACTGGTAAAGGTCCAGCAGTGCGTGCGTTGCGCGCGCAAGCTGACAAACATGCCTATGCGACAGAAATGAAACATACCATTGAAAAAGAAGAAAATTTAACCCTTCGTCAAGGGATTGTTGAAGAATTAATCGTGGAAGATGGCGTTTGTCGTGGTGTTGTAACTTCAACAGGTGCCGCATACCGTAGTCAAGCAGTGGTGATTACTGCCGGTACTGCCTTGCGTGGCGAAATTATTATTGGTGAATTAAAATATTCATCAGGACCAAACAATTCGCAACCTTCCGTTGGTTTAGCCAATCATTTAAAAGAATTAGGTTTAGAAATCGATCGCTTTAAAACAGGAACGCCGCCGCGAGTAAAATCAAGTACGATTGATTATTCTGTGACAGAGGAACAACCAGGCGATAAAGAACCCAACCACTTTAGTTACAGCACGCCAGATAGTGCCTACAATCAAAACCAAGAACCTTGTTGGTTAACTTATACGAATGAAACAACGCATGAAATTATTCAAAAAAATCTACACCGTGCCCCAATGTTTACTGGGATTGTTGAAGGTGTGGGCGCTCGGTATTGCCCATCCATCGAGGACAAAATTGTTCGTTTTGCAGACAAACCAAGACACCAATTGTTCTTGGAACCAGAAGGGTTGAATACCGAAGAAGTTTACGTCCAAGGCTTATCTACTTCTTTACCAGAAGATGTCCAAACAGAAATGCTTCATTCTATTGAAGGATTAGAAAAAGTAGAAATGATGCGTACAGGTTACGCCATTGAATACGATGTGGTAGTCCCTCACCAATTACGCCCAACATTAGAAACAAAGGTCATTGAAAATCTTTATACAGCAGGTCAAACGAACGGAACTAGTGGCTACGAAGAAGCTGCTGGTCAAGGCTTGATGGCAGGAATTAATGCTGCATTGAAAATTCAAGGCAAAGAGCCTCTTGTTTTAAAACGTAGTGATGGCTATATTGGCGTCATGATTGACGATTTAGTTACAAAAGGCACTAACGAACCTTATCGCTTATTAACGTCACGTGCGGAGTATCGTTTGATTTTACGACATGACAATGCGGACTTACGTTTAACAGAAATGGGTCATGAAATTGGCTTAGTCAAAGAAGAACAATATGCCGCCTATCTAGTCAAAAAAGCGGCTGTTGAAGCGGAAATTGCCCGCTTAGGCAAACATCGGATTAAACCAACCAAAGAAGTGCAAGCATTTTTGGAAACCAAAGGCGCTGCTGGCTTAAAAGATGGTATTTTAGCTAGAGATTTTCTGAAACGCCCAGAAATCAGTTATCAAGAAGTCGCTCAATTTATTCCCGCACCTGAAGAGGCGCTCGATCCAAAAGTGATTGAACAAGTAGAAATTCAAATCAAGTACGAAGGCTACATTAAAAAAGCCATGGAAAAGGTTGAGAAACTAAAACGCATGGAAGCAAAACGCATTCCAGAAAACATCGATTACCAAGCGATTAACGGCTTGGCTACAGAAGCAAAACAAAAACTACAAAAAATCCAACCAGAAACGATTGCCCAAGCAAGCCGTATCAGCGGTGTGAATCCCGCTGACATTAGCATTTTGATGGTCTACATCGAACAAGGAAAAATCGCGAAAGTGCAAGGATAATAAGTGAAAAAAGAAAGTTGCTATTTAAATGGTGTAGTTAAACTCAAAAATTAATTTTTTTTGATTTAACTTTTAAATGCACTAGCATAGCAGCTTTCTTTTTGTATGGATGAGTTTTATTGTAGTTAATTTAGTTTGAATAGAAAAAATAAACAAGCTAACTCATAGAAATAATTATATTTTTAACATATATTAGAATGTTCTTGATTTATATTAGTGGAAAAAGTAACATATAAGTGATCACAATTATCTGAACAAAAATAAAAGTCAGGGGAGAGAAGTTTTGTGTTGAGTAAAAAATGGTATATGGGGATATCTTTATTATTATTGATTAGTTTGACTGCATGTGCATCTAATAGTGAAAGTACTGGTTCAAAAAAAGTTCAGAAGAACCGATAAAAGTGACAAACAGTTCGAGTGATTCACAGAAAACAGAAGATTCATTGCCAAAAATAATGAATAAATTAGCAGCTAATGGCCAGTCGGTTGATGAAATCTATGTAACTGGAGATATAACTGTGGGGAATGATGCTACAGTAAAACCTGGTATTTATGATTTAGAAGTTACTGGTGGACGTGGTAATTTCACAGGAACTAGAAAAGATATTAACGGATTATTTTTTAATTGGGTCTTGGGTACACCTGATTCAAGTGCAGATTATGCTTCAAAAGTAAGATTAATTTTATTTGATGGTGATGTGTTAAGTTTTAGAAATATATCTAAAATCAAACTAAATGCTGTACCAGAAAAAGTTACAGAAGCTACAGAGTTAGGTATTGGCGAATATATAGTGGGAAGAGATGTACCTGCTGGAAAATACAAATTGAGTACAAACATGGAAATGGATCCACAGTTTGCTAATTTGGGTTGGGATTTAGATATATATAATGATAATGAAGGAAATTCTAGGTCGCAAAATTTTAATCCAGGGAATCAAGATGTAGCAATTGAGTTAAAAGAGGGAGAAATTATTTCTACTTCTTTCTACAACTCTAAACATGATGTACCGACCGACACAGCAAAATTAATTTTAACAGCAGTATAAAGTTGGAATATTTGGAAATAGCTACTTATAACTCAGTTTAGTCTACATCGAACAAGGAAAAATCGCGAAAGTGCAAGGATAATAAAAATTTGAAGCAGTTGCTTCTTCACGGATGATTGATTGTGAAGAAGCAACTGCTTTTTTGTTTTGAATTAGTCTACTCTTTTTTCTAAACTACAAAAAAAGACTGTCTTAAATAATTTCACAAACTGACCTATACTGAAAGCGCAAACAAATGATAGGAGTGGAACATATGACAGATTGGTTAGGAATTAAAGGAAAAGTAGTGATTGTTACAGGAGGCTCATCTGGTATTGGTCGCAGCATTGTTGAAAGCTTGTTAGCACAAGAGGTCTATGTCGCTAATTTTGATATCTCAGCATCAGAAACGCAACATGAGCATTTACTCTTTGTGAAAGTCGATGTAACTTCTCGAGCAGAAGTAGAAGCGGGTGTCGCTCAAGTGGTGGAAAAATTTGGAACCGTAGATGGCCTAGTAAACAATGCCGGCATCAATATTCCACGTCTATTGGTGGATAAAAATCATCCTCATGGGCCTTATGAATTATCGGATGAGGTATTCGACAAAATTGTAGCCATCAATCAAAAAGGGCTCTACCTAATGAGCCAAGCAGTGGGCCGGATTCTTGTACAAAAACAAGCAGGTGTCATTATTAATATGTCTTCAGAAGCTGGATTAGAAGGCTCCGAAGGGCAAAGTGCTTACGCTGCAACGAAAGCAGCGGTCAGCAGTTATACACGTTCATGGGCTAAAGAGTTAGGAAAATCAAACGTCCGTGTCGTGGGGATTGCGCCAGGCATTATGGAAGAAACGGGCTTGCGCACTTTAGCATACGAAGAAGCATTGGCTTATACACGAAACATTTCTGTTGAGCAATTGCGAGCAGGTTATTCAAAAACAAGTACGATTCCATTAGGTCGTAGCGGAAAACTCCATGAAGTCGCTGACTTAGTATGCTATTATTTATCAGACCGTTCAAGCTATATTACAGGCATCACCACAAACGTAGCTGGAGGTAAAACAAGAGGATAGAGGTGGGAAAACTAAATGACGCTAGTAAATAGATGGTACCAAGTAATAAAATTACTAGTTGATCACAAAGGAATGAGCTTACAGGAATTGCAAGAAAAATTAGCCGCAAGTCCTCAAACAGTTCGTAAAAACATTGATACATTGAATGATGAATTAATCGGTATCGCCCAAATTATTCAGAAGGAAAATCTCTTTCAGTTAGAAATCAATAACTTTGAAGGTTTTGAAGAGGTTTTGTCTGGACGGCTAAAAAGGGAATCTGATTTTAATTCTTCAAGCAAGCGTGTTTCCTACATTATCAAACGATTAATAGAAGAAGATCAATTTATTTCAACTTATGATTTATCCGAAGAACTCGCCGTTAGTCGCGGCACAGTTAATAAAGACATTAAGCGCATGAAAGAGCTGATTGCTCCTTGGCAGGTTGCGGTTGTAGGTACGCCAAACCGTGGTATTCATTTAGAAGGAAAAGAGTTTGATTTACGCTTACTTCATGTGAATTACGTCCAAGAATATTTTGAAGAACAGTTTCTTCATGAAACTACCAAACAAATGATACAAAAAATAATCAAAGAAACAAGACTAGCGAAACAAGATAGTTTTCTTTTACGAAGAGTGGTTTCAATTGTTTTGCAGCGTGTTTTAGCTGGAAAACTCATTACGGAACTACCACCAGAATATGTTGATTATGTTCGTCATAACGAGCAGATTGAAGAACTGATGTATCACTTGGAAATAACCTATAATGTAACGTTAAGCCAATGGGAACGTTCCTTTATCAGCTTTCCTTTTAACATCAACACAAACCATATTCGTAATTCTTTATTGGCTGATGAAGGACTCTTAGCTGACTATTTTCAAAAAATGATGAAAAAAATTCATCATTCAGTTGTTGTTGAATTTGATGAGGACTTCTTGTTTTCAGAAATGAAAGATCATTTAAGAAACGTGATGAATCGACTCGTTTTTCATGTGGAGTGTCACGATTTATTTTATGGAGAAATTGAACGACAATATCCTCTGGCCTATGAATTAGCCAAGATTGGCTTGCAAGAATTGGGCCGTTTGTTAAATCGTTGTGTGCCGACGGTTGAATTTGGGTATCTCGCTTTGTATTTTGAACTAGCATTGAGAGGGAACTATGAAGCGGGAGCCAAAAAAGAAATCGCCGTAATCTGCAGTACAGGTCATGGAACGGCCTTGATCATTCAGCGGCAATTGGAAAAAGTTTTGGGTCCAGACGTCCAGATTGCCCATTTTTCTGAAGAAGAGGCAGAGAGAAGAGAATTGAATCAATATTTTGCTATTTTTACAACCATTCCCTTAAAAAATATTCGACCACAAACACCGATGATCCATTTAACTAATTTATTTAACGATACTTGGCTCAGAAATGAGTGGCAGAGAGCAAAAGAAATTCGTTCCGTGGAATCTCAAAATATTCATATGACCTATCAATTATTAGAGAATACTCAAGGTTACCGAGCGAATATCCAAAAAATGATTGCTGATTTAGAAGCAGAAAAATTAGTAGATCCCCAATTTATCGAACGAATTTTTACTAGAGAAGATCAACAAACAACTATTTTTGAATCGGGGATTGCCTTTCCCCATACAATTAATCAAGCCTTACCAACGATTATTTTATCGATTGGGGTTTTTGAAGAATCACTGGTTACACCAGAAGGTAAAGTTGATGTTATTTTTCTGTTGGGTATTCCAGAAGAGCTGACGGCCACTGTTGAAGCAGAGTTACTACAACTATATGACCGCTTGTTTACAATCGCAGGAGACGAACGTTTACGTAATGAGTTACGGAAGCAACGAGATGTTTTAGCGGTTAAAGAGTGGATGCAAAGGAAGGGGATTATCATATGAGTTTTATCTACGTATTCGGGGCGCTTTTTTTAACAGCTTACTTCGTTCAGATAGCTATGGGAATGAAACAGATTAAACACTTTAATCAAAACTACCAAGAATTGCGACAATTAGGGAAAGTCGCGATTGGTCGACGTGCAGGGAAGTTAAAAGCAGGCACGATTATCTTGTTTGCTGTGGATTCACAAGGGAAAATCTTAGCCGCTAGAAAGATGCAAGGTGTCACTGTTCTAGCTAAATTTCATTCCTTACCTCAGTACGTGAACGAGGATATTCATTATATGGATCATTACCATCCGCTCGTACAAAAGGAAAATAAATTAACCCAACAAGCGATGGAAAATGCACGAGAAATTTACTTACGTGTTGAGCTTGGCAATTATCAAGAAACACAACCATTAACGCCGCTTAATGGAGCCAAAATTCAATGGCAATTATGGAAAAATAAAGTACAAACAAAATTGAAAGGAAGTGTCGAGTAATGTCTTATATTACAAAATTTGCGGAAGGATTTATGCACCTTTTCCAAACAGGAGCAGAAACATTTATTTCTTGGATGACAGGCATCGTACCTGTTGTTTTGATGTTAATGGTAGCTATGAATACTTTAATTGCTTTTCTAGGAGAAGAAAGAGTAACCAAGGTAGCCAAACTTTCTGCCAAAAATCCTGTTACGCGGTATTTAGTGTTGCCTTTTTTATCCGCTTTTATGTTAGGCAATCCAATGTCCTTTACGATGGCTCGATTTTTACCAGAATACTATAAACCTAGCTATTATGCTGCACAAGCGCAATTTTGTCATACCAGTAATGGAGTTTTTCCTCATATTAATCCTGGTGAATTGTTCGTTTGGTTAGGGATTGCGCAAGGGATTGATACGTTAGGACTAAATTCGATGGACCTAGCGATTCGCTATATGTTTGTAGGGATATTAATGAATTTTATTGGCGGTTGGGTTACCGATTTCACTACCGCCTATGTTTGCAAACAACAAGGAATTACCCTTAGTAAAACAGTAGAGATTGCTGTGGATTAGAAAGGAGCAAGGTGAGATGACGTACAATAGTATTAAGGTAGTTAAAGGAAATGGCGGTTATGGTGGGCCCTTAGTGATTACACCGACAGAAGAAAAACATAAATTTATTTACATTACAGGTGGCGGCGAGAAACCCGCAATTGTTGATAAAATCGTAGAATTGACAGGAATGGAAGCGGTCAATGGTTTTAAGACATCGATTCCAGATGATGAAATCGCATTAGCCATTATTGATTGTGGAGGCACTCTTCGTTGCGGAATTTATCCTAAAAAAGGAATTCCTACTATTAACGTTGTTCCAACTGGCAAAAGTGGTCCCTTAGCACAATACATTAATGAGACAATTTATGTTTCCGCTGTAGGCCCGAAACAGATTACATTGACATCAGAAGAAGCTGCTGCTGATACAGAAAAGCCCACCTCGAAAAAAACAGAATTTAAATATGATACAAGTAAAAAAATTACTGAACAAAAAGCGGAACAACAAAGTTTTGTTGCAAAAATTGGTATGGGTGCAGGAAAAGTTGTAGCGACATTCAACCAATCAGCCCGTGAAGGCGTACAAACGATGATCAACACAGTGATTCCGTTTATGGCATTTGTTTCTTTATTAATTGGTGTGATTCAAGGTTCAGGAATTGGTGAATTTTTTGCCAATATCATGGCGCCATTGGCAGGAAACATTGTGGGGTTAACAATTATTGGTTTTATTTGTTCTCTGCCGTTTCTTTCTCCTTTATTAGGTCCTGGAGCAGTAATCAGCCAAGTAATTGGAACGTTAATTGGTGTGGAAATTGGGAAAGGCAACATTCCGCCACAACTAGCTCTACCAGCATTGTTTGCTATTAATACACAAAACGCGTGCGACTTTATTCCCGTGGGTTTAGGCTTGGAAGAAGCTGAAGCTGAAACCGTTGAAGTCGGGGTCCCTTCTGTTTTATATTCTCGTTTCTTAAATGGTGCCCCTCGAGTACTAGTTGCTTGGTTAGCAAGTTTTGGATTGTATAGTTAAAAAATTTTTTTGGAGGATGGGAAATGTCAGTATTTACAACAAAGGTTCAGTCTATTGGACCAGAAGCCGAATTATTTAAAGAAGAAAAAATGGTCATCTTATTTGGAAAAGATGCACCAGATGCTTTAGCAGATTATTGTTATAACATTGAGGTTCAGCCAGTCACAGAAGCGATTACGGACAAGCAAACGTTAGTGATTGATGAACAAACTTACCAGATTACCGCTGTAGGCGAGGTAGTATTAACTAATTTAGACACATTGGGTCACATTACTATTAAATTTGATGGCGCAACAACACCTGAATTACCAGGTACATTATATGTTGAAGAAAAAGCTATTCCTGAAATAACTGTTGGTACAACAATCACTATTCTATAATTATCGTTTAAGGGAGGAACGTAAAAGATGGAATTTATGCTAGATACAATTAATCTTGAGGCTATTCGAAAGTATCAGAAAATTTTACCACTGGCAGGCGTGACGTCTAATCCCAGTATTGTTAAACAAGCAGGAAAAATTGACTTCTTTGCGCAGATGAAAGAAATCAAAAAAACGATTGGACAAGCGAGTTTGCACGTCCAAGTGGTCGGTCAAACGACAGAAGAGATGCTAGAAGATGCCCAAACCATTGTACAACAATTAGGCCAAGAAACATTCATTAAAATCCCAGTCAATGAAGCAGGCTTGGCAGCCATCAAACAACTAAAGCAGGCAAATTATCGGATAACAGCAACCGCTATTTATACAGAATTTCAAGGTTATCTAGCGATTGCGGCAGGTGCAGATTATTTAGCGCCTTATTATAATAGGATGGAGAATTTAACAATTGATTCTCAAAAGGTTATTGAGCATTTAGCTGCAGAAATTAAACGGACGAACGCAAAGAGTAAGATCTTAGCTGCTAGTTTTAAAAACGTGGCACAAATTAATCAAGCCTGTCAAATGGGGGCGCAAGCGGTCACTATCGCACCAGAACTCGTGACACAAGGCTTGGCAATGCCCGCCATTCAAAAAGCAGTAACTGATTTTCAGGAAGATTGGGTTGCTGTTTTTGGAGTAGAAACGGTAAACGAATTAGAATAAAAAGAACGAGAAGAAAAAGCGGCCATTTTTCTTCTCGTTCTTTTTTTGTTTCACATGAAACATCTACGATTATTCACTTGCTTAAAAATTAGACAATTTTCTTTATTTGTCAAAGAATTTCTTAAAAAAAAGGGTTATCTTTTGGGTATTTTTTTTGGTAGCAGTATGATGAGGGTATCAAATGATAGGAGGAAACGAGAATGAGATACACAAATGGAAATTATGAAGCATTTGCTCGACCAAGAAAACCAAAAGGTGTAGATGACAAGAGTGCCTATATCGTTGGTGGTGGCCTAGCAGGTTTAGCAACGGCTGTTTTCTTAATTCGTGACGGTCAAATGAAGGGCGAAAATATTCACATTTTTGAAGAACTCACGCTGTCTGGCGGTTCTTTAGATGGTAAATTTATTCCCCATGATGGCTTTGTCACTCGCGGCGGACGCGAAATGGAAAACCATTTCGAGTGTTTGTGGGATCTATTTCGTTCGGTACCATCATTAGAAGTAGAAGATGCCTCTGTCCTAGATGAGTTTTACCGGTTAGATTTAGATGATCCGAATTCTTCAAATTGCCGCATTATTCATAACCGTGGCGAACGTGTCCCCGATGATGGACAATTTACTTTATCCAAAAAAGCACAAAAAGAAATCGTTGATTTATTTATGACTTCTGAAGATCAATTAATTGGCAAAAAAATTGAAGATGTTTTCGGCGAAGAATTTTTTGAATCCAACTTTTGGATCTATTGGTGTTCAATGTTTGCTTTTGAAAAATGGCACTCTGCCATTGAAATGCGCCGCTACATCATGCGCTTTATCCACCACATCAAAGGTTTGCCTGACTTTACAGCCTTGAAGTTTACCAAATACAATCAATACGAATCGTTAGTGAAACCATTACTAAGCTTTTTAACCAATCAAGGGGTAGACTTTCAATATGAAACAACGATCAATGATATCCAAGTCGACATCAAAGGAGCTACTAAAGTTGCTCGGCGATTATTGCTGACACAAGCGGGCAAAACCAAAGAAATTCCTTTAACTGAAAATGATTTAGTCTTCGTAACGAATGGCTCAATTACTGAAAGTTCGACGCAAGGAGATCATCATACACCAGCACCAATTACTCATGAACTAGGGGGAAGTTGGAATCTCTGGAAAAACTTAGCAAAACAATCCCCAGAATTTGGGCACCCAGAAGTTTTCTGTGAAAATTTACCAGA
Source organism: Enterococcus sp. S183_ASV_20 (assembly GCF_018919685.1). Classification (NCBI taxonomy): domain Bacteria; kingdom Bacillati; phylum Bacillota; class Bacilli; order Lactobacillales; family Enterococcaceae; genus Enterococcus; species Enterococcus sp. S183_ASV_20. Next base: position 14,471 of record NZ_JAHLRI010000021.1, on the reverse strand, counting down.
TGAAAGTTGGTTTGTCTCAGCAACGATTACGTGGGAAAATTTCGATATTGAACCGTATCTTTCTCGGTTAACACATCGTAAATTACGCACAGGAAAAATTGTCACAGGTGGTATTATTACTATCAAAGACTCTAATTGGATGATGAGTTTTGCTATGCATAGACAACCGCATTTTAAAGAACAAAATGATCAACAATCTATAACTTGGGTATATGGATTACTTTCTAATAAACCAGGAAATTATATCAAAAAACCAATCGAACAATGTACAGGCCAAGAAATTACGCAAGAGTTACTTTATCATTTAGGGGTCCCAGAAGGGGAAATTGAACGTATTTCAGAAGAATCGGCTACCACTATTCCGGTTTATATGCCGTTTATCACTTCTTACTTTATGTTAAGAGAACCAGGCGATCGACCATTAGTTGTACCAAACGGCTCTAAAAATCTTGCTTTCATTGGGAACTTCGCAGATACTGAACGAGATACGGTGTTTACAACAGAGTATTCTGTACGGACAGCGATGGAAGCTGTTTATCAATTGCTAGAGGTTGAACGCGGAGTACCAGAAGTGTTTGCTTCTGCATACGACTTGCGCGTCTTAGCAAACTCTGTTTATTATTTATCTGACAAGAAAAAATTAACAGAAATGGATATGCCGTTCGTGGAACGCAAAATGGTTGAACACTTTGTGAAGAAATTTGAGGATACGTATATTGGTGATATTTTAAGAGAAAATCATTTAATTTAGTTGAAAAAGCGAGTGTAAATCACTCGCTTTTTTGGTTGTTTTATTAACCGTTGAATAAATATTCATAATTGTGTATATTTATTTTATGATTTTATGGATATTAAATATATAATATATCGAATAGAGGTAGCAAGTAAACAACTTCGCAAAAAAATCTTAATTTCTGAAGAGACTTTTTCAAAATTTTGTTGAAAAGAAGGCGCATTTTTACCATAGTTTCTTCACATTTAACGGCTATTATTTAAACATACCCGATAAACAAAACCCTAACAAAACACTTTTTCATTTTTTAACTCCTCCGCCCGCCCTTCCCCAAAGGGCGGGTTGTTTTTTTGCGTTAAAGCAGTTGGCATTTTGCGGGGAAAGGATTATCATTATAGAAGAAGTATATAGAAAAAGGCGGCGAGAAGATGGGACGTTGGCAAGAATTACAACAAGCAATGAGTGCTGGTGTAGAGGCGGCGATTGACGCTGGCTGGGACCGCCAAGCTGTTTATGGATTAGTGGAAAGCGCCATAAAAGACACGCGTTTCTTGCCACTTGAGCAAGCGAAAACAGCAGTCGCGGAACTGTTTTCTGAAGTGGAAGAAGTGGGCTCTTCAGCGTATGAGCGATTATTTCGCTTTTCGGCTTATCGTCCGCAAGAAAAGCTCTCGTTACTGTTATGGCAATTAGGTGCAGTGTTGGATCAGCATGGCATGTTGCAATTAGTAGGACCTTATCGTTTCTCGAAGACGATTGCACCGCATGCGACGTTTTGGGATTTGTTGGCAAAAACAGTTCAAAAAGCCTATCCGTTAGGTCTTCTTGGGAGCTTTAACCAAGAGAAAGCGAAAAAGATACATCAATTAAGAATGTATATTGATCGTCAAAATATCATGTATATCCGCGATTTTTTTAAACAAGAAGGGGACACCGATGAACAGGCATTAAAACGCTATGTTTTTGCGGCCAAGCCGCAAGGGATGGGCGGGCGGAAGCTGAAAAAAAGCTCTGCTCGTTTGCACAACAAATACCCTGAGGGGGCATCTTATTCTTTAATTAATAAGAAACGATTGACACCTAATTTTCACAGTGAGTTTATTTTGAATGAAGAAGGAACCTTTGTAACCCAGTGGGATGTGTTAGTTGAAGACTGGCGAGGCAGATTAATTAGTAATCCAGCTTATTATCAAGCGGCCAAAAACAATGAATACCAGGAAAAAGTCTTGAATGGTGAATCGTTTAATTATGCAAATCGGAATAATCGTACCCATGAATTACTAGATAGTTCACCACCAGGGAGATTTGATCATGAATTACGAAAAACAGCCAAAAAAGGTTGGTTAAGTCCCCGTATCCAAGAATACGACTACCGCAGAGAACGACAAATAAAGTGCGATGATTATAGTAAGTAAAACAAGCCAATGTTTCACATGAAACATTGGCTTGTTTTATTCTTAGAGAAAGGCGGTTTTCGTTGCCGCCAATTGAATATTTTGGCCCGTGACTAGAGACTTTTTACTACATAAAAAGGCGGATTTTTCTTTTATCATTCAGGCAAAAATCTTCCGAAAAGCATTGCAAGAAATTGCTATTTGCGTTAAAGTAGGAAAAGATGATTGTGAAACATTTTTCTGTTTCACAAAAAAGGAAGGAGTCTTTATGCTACCCGAAGAATTTAGACAACTATTAGCCGCAAAAGGCATTGAATTGACAGACCAACAGATGACACAATTTGACCAATATTTCCATTTACTAGTAGAATGGAATGAAAAAATGAATTTAACAGCCATTACAGAAGAAAAAGAAGTTTATTTGAAACATTTCTATGATTCTGTTTCGTTGGCATTCTTTGAAGACTTTGCCAGCGATAAAGCCATTTGTGATGTTGGCGCAGGCGCAGGATTTCCAAGTATTCCTTTGAAAATTGTTTTTCCTTCATTAAATGTCACAATTGTTGACTCTTTAAATAAACGAATTACTTTCCTAACAGAGTTGGTGAATCAACTAGGTTTGGCTAATGTTTCTTTGTATCATGATCGTGCAGAAACATTTGGTCAAAAAGCAGAATTTCGTGGCGCGTTTGATTACGTTACAGCGCGAGCAGTTGCACGATTAAATGTTTTAAGTGAACTGTGTTTACCCTTAGTTAAAAAAGAAGGCTATTTTTTAGCCTTAAAAGCATCGAAAAGTGAAGAAGAAATTAATGAAGCAAAACCTGCAATCGCTACATTAGGCGGTCAATTTCAAAAAGAAGTTGGTTTTACTTTGCCGATTACGGCAGACGAACGCCACATTGTCGTGATTCAAAAGAAAAAAGAAACCCCTAAAAAATATCCCAGAAAACCTGGATTACCAAATAAACAACCGATTAAATAAGATGGAGGCACACACATGACACGAATTATTTCTGTAGCGAACCAAAAAGGCGGCGTTGGTAAAACAACGACCACTGTAAATTTAGGCGCATGTTTAGCAAACTTAGGCAAAAAAGTCTTACTGATCGACATTGATGCACAAGGAAATGCTACCAGTGGCATGGGTGTCCCTAAACCAGATGTCGCACACGATGTGTATGATGTCCTTGTAAATGAAGAACCAATCACTAGCGTGGTTCAACATACCAGCCGTGAAAATTTAGATATTGTCCCTGCAACTATTCAATTAGCAGGCGCTGAAATTGAATTAACTTCAATGATGGCTCGAGAATCGCGCTTGAAATTAGCAATTGATGAAGTAAGAGACATGTATGATTTCGTTTTAATTGATTGCCCGCCTTCTCTAGGGCATTTAACAATCAATGCTTTTACAGCAAGTGATTCGATTCTAATTCCTGTTCAATGTGAATATTACGCATTAGAAGGCTTGAGTCAATTGCTAAATACGATTCGCTTGGTTCAAAAACATTTTAACCCTGAATTGAAAATTGAAGGGGTCTTGTTAACCATGTACGATGCTCGGACCAATTTAGGTGCCGAAGTCGTGGAAGAAGTCCGTAAATATTTCCGTGAAAAAGTCTATGACACGATTATTCCAAGAAATGTCCGTTTATCCGAAGCACCAAGTCATGGTTTACCAATCATTGACTATGATATTCGCTCAAAAGGTGCCGAAGTGTATCAAGCACTAGCAAAGGAAGTGTTGGAGAATGAATAAAGGCAAAGGTTTAGGCAGAGGCATCGATGCCTTGTTTCAAGATATCGCAAAGCTAGAAGATGTCGACGTTAAGAACGAACAAGTGACAGAAATTCTATTAAACGAACTTCGTCCCAATCCTTACCAACCGCGGAAAACATTTGATGAAACCTCTTTACAAGAACTTGCAAACTCGATTCTACATTCCGGTGTGTTTCAACCGATTATTGTTCGTAAATCGGCAGTTAAAGGCTATGAAATTATTGCAGGTGAGCGTCGGTTCCGGGCTTCTAAATTAGCCGGCAAAGAAAAAATTCCCGCAATTATTCGCGAATTTGATGAAGAATCCATGATGCAAGTTGCTGTTTTGGAAAACTTACAAAGGGAAGATTTAAATCCGCTAGAAGAAGCAGAAGCCTATGAAATGTTAATGAAAAATTTGAAATTAACACAAGCGGAAGTCGCAGAACGTTTGGGAAAAAGTCGCCCGTATATTGCCAATTATTTACGGTTGCTAACCTTACCAGATGCGGTCAAAGCAATGGTTCAAAAACAAAGCATGTCAATGGGTCAAGCACGGACGTTATTAGGCTTGAAGAACAAAGAACAGCTATTGCCATTAGCTAATCGTTGTATTAAAGACAATTTAACGGTTCGACAATTAGAACAACTTGTCGCTGAATTAAACGAAACACAAGGCAAAAAGGGCAAAAAAGCGAAAAAAGCCATCAAGGAAAAACCCATTTATATTCGAGAAAGTGAAGACCGCTTAATGGATAAATTTGGGACAACCGTAGCGATTCAAGAAAAAGAAGGCAAAGGAAAAATTGAAATTGAGTACTTGTCCTCTTCGGATTTGGCTAGAATTTTAGATATTTTAGATATTCATTTTGACGAGGAATAAAAAGCAAAGTGAGAAAGTAAGACAGAAAGTCACAAATCCTTTTGCTAGTTTCGTTAAAAAATGGTATTGTAATCATGGTATTTTTATATAAGTAAGAGAAGAAAGAAGGCTTGGAACATGTATGATTTAGGCGATATTGTCGAAATGAAAAAGCCGCATGCTTGCCAAGCAAATCGTTGGCAAATCATTCGCATGGGCGCTGATATCAAAATCAAGTGCACGAATTGCGGGCATATTGTCATGATGCCGCGTCGTGATTTTACTAAAAAATTAAAAAAAGTAATCGAGAAAAAAGCAGACTAATGCTTTGATGCCTCTAATAGAAAAGAGAATAGACTGAGAGAAAGAGTGGAAAACAAATGGCACTAACAGCTGGAATTGTCGGCTTACCAAACGTTGGTAAATCGACCCTATTTAACGCAATTACAAAAGCAGGAGCAGAAGCTGCAAATTATCCCTTTGCAACGATTGATCCGAACGTCGGCATGGTTGAAGTACCAGATGCCCGTTTACAACGCTTGACAGAACTAGTAAAACCGAAAAAAACAGTTCCCACAACGTTTGAATTTACAGACATCGCCGGAATTGTTAAAGGTGCCAGCAAAGGAGAAGGGCTGGGAAATCAGTTTTTAAGTCACATTCGTCAAGTAGATGCAATCTGTCACGTGGTTCGTTGTTTTGATGACGAAAATATCATGCGTGAACAAAATCGGGATGCGGATTTCGTTGATCCTTTAGCAGACATTGATACAATTAATTTAGAGCTAATTTTAGCAGATTTAGATTCAATCAATAAACGCTATACTCGCGTGGCAAAAATGGCGAAAGCAAAAGATAAAGAAGCGGTGGAAGAATTAGCTGTTTTAGACAAAATTAAACCAGTTTTAGAAGAAGGTTTATCTGCTCGTACGATTGAATTTACGCCAGAAGAAGAGAAAATTGTTAAATCTCTTTTCTTATTAACCACAAAGCCGGTCCTTTATGTAGCAAATGTTTCAGAAGATGAAGTGGCGGATCCAGACAACAACGAGTATGTACAACAAGTTCGTAATTTTGCAACCAGTGAAAATGCGGAAGTAATCGTAGTTAGTGCGCGAGCAGAAGAAGAAATTGCTGAATTGGATTCTGAAGAAGACAAGGCTGAATTTTTAGAAGCAATGGGCATTGAACAATCTGGCTTAGATCAATTGATTCGTGCGGCGTACGATTTGTTAGGCTTAGCTACCTACTTTACAGCTGGTGAACAAGAAGTTCGTGCATGGACGTTCCGTAAGGGAATCAAGGCACCTCAAGCAGCTGGGATTATCCACAGTGACTTTGAACGAGGCTTCATTCGTGCGGAAACAGTTTCTTATGAAGACCTAGATAAATATGGCAATATGCAAGCTGCCAAAGAAGCGGGCCGTGTTCGTTTAGAAGGAAAAGACTACGTCGTTCAAGATGGCGATGTTATGTTGTTCCGTTTTAACGTTTAAAAAAATGTGCCCAACAAGCAATTTGTTTTGGGATAAGCCCACATATTTAAGGCCATTCAGCCGTTTAGAAAGAGGTTCCCTCTACATGAGGGTGAGGAGGATACAACTATGGAAGCAGAAGCATTACGAGCAATCGTGGCTGAGAATCGTCAATTAGAACAGAATTTGACTAAAAGAAATGAACAATACATTTTTGACTTAAAAAAATCATTAAAAGCGGCTAATTTATCTGAAGAAGAGCTAGCATTGGCTCTACACGGTATTTTACCAGAATTAGTAGCCGGTCAAAAAACAGGTAAAACAGCCCGTCAGTTATTTGGCACTGTTTCAGAACGGACGGAAGCAATTTTAAATAAACCAGCAGAAGTCAAAGAACCAGCGGGCTGGATGATTTGGCTCGACAATACCTTACTATTACTTGGTTTATTAACAATCATGTTAGCGGCGATGTCTCTATTTTCAAAAGGAACCGCACAACCTCTCGGATTAACCACATATATCTTAGGTGCGATGGCTGGGGGTTATGTTTTCTATCTAATGCACAAATATGTTTATCGTTTTGATCGTCAAGGTGGCGACAAAAGCAAACGTCCTGGTTGGTTAAAAACGACCGCCATTCTATTTGGTGGGATGTTCTTGTGGATTGCAGTTTTCGCTGGTTCAGCGATGCTGCCACCAGTGATCAATCCCATTTTAGATCCGATGATTGCTTTAGTAATCGGTGCGTTAGCCTTTGTAGCACGCTATTTCTTCAAGAAAAAATACAATATTCAAGGTAGTTTCATGACACGTCAATAAACGGCGCGCGCTCAATTGTGAATGCGCTCGGCTGACGCAGAAACTGCAACAAGCAAAGTCGCTCTCTCAATAGAGCGTTTTAACAGTTAAAGCCTGGGGGATTAGTCGAAAAAGCTAGTGTCCCAGGCTTCTGTTTTCAGAAGTTTGCTAAAGAAAGGAGCCTCTTATGGGACAACAAGTGAAGTCTTGGTGCCGTCAACACGAGCGGCTACTCATTTTTATTAGTTTTCTCTTATTAAGTGGACTTTCTCTTTATTTTGTCTATTTTCAAGAGAATTTTTTACGAGCAAGTGATTTCCGCTTTCATCAAAATCGGGTGGAAGGCCTCGCATTAGCAATTAAAAACAACGACTGGTTTCCTAAAATCAATTATTTTTTCTTGGGAGGCTATGGCTATGCCTCTAGTTTGTTTTATCCAGATGCGTATCTTTATTTGCCTGCGCTTTTGCGTGTTCTGGGGCTTTCCTTTGTCGCTAGTATGGCGGTTTTTGTGTTTGCGGTAAACTTGGCAACATTTAGTCTTACTTATTATGCAGGCCGATTAATGGCGCTCTCTAAAAAAAGAAGCTATCTCTTTGCCATTTTGTATGGCTTATCTATTTACCGCATGCAAGACTTGTTTAATCGCCAAGCGTTAGGAGAATTTTTGGCGCTAAGTTTTTTTCCGTTGGTCTTAGCGAGCCTGTTTTTATTACGAAAGGGAACCACGAAATGTTGGCCGTTGTTAACGCTGGCGATGACTGGGATTGGGTTGGCTCACTTTATTTCTATTGAAATGGTTTCTATTTGGATTGGGTTATACATTCTGTTTTATTGGCAGCAGTTTTTTAAAAAGGAGGTCCTGTGGGCATTAACGAAGGCTGCAGGTCTGACGCTGCTTTGGCTGGCCTTTTATCTTTTACCAGTTGCTGAACAAATGAAAAATCAAGTGTTTAAAGTTACATCCAATCCACTCACTTATATTTCCGAAAGAAGTTATCCCATTGATTCTCTTTTCATTAATAGTTTAAAGAGCAGTGTTTTTCACGCGAAAACAGCGAATCTAGGAACCCTTTTGTTTGTGGGACTTGTTGTAGCAGTGGTTTCGCTTGCCAGCAAAAAAATTCAGAACAAACGGTTTATTGGTTTGACGCTGGTACTCTTATTGATGGTTACCACGCTTTTTCCTTGGCACTGGCTGAACCACACGCCTTTAAATACGATTCAGTTTCCTTGGCGGTTTTTAGGGATTCTTTCCGTAATGCTCGCTTTTTTCATTGCACAAGACGAATGGGGCGTTTTCCGTAAATCTTGGACCGTGGCTTTGTTGGTTTTCCTTGCCATCAGCAATTTAGGCATTTATCAATATCAAAGTATTCAGTCACAACAAGGTCGCCTGTTAACAAAAGCTGAGTATGAGCAACCAACACCTTTTTATATCGGTGCGGGCCATGAATATTTGCCAGATGAAATCAATTATCAGGAATTATTGAAACAGAAAAAACGACAACTTGATTATTCGGCAGAACAAGTAACCATTACAAATGTTAGAATGCCTTATGGGAAAATTTCATTTGATTACCAAGTGGTGAAGCAATCAGCGAAGGTGACCGTTCCTTTTATTTATTACTTAGGCTATCAAGCCACGATTCAAATGAAAAACCAAACGGGCGCTAAAAAAATGAACCTAACCAATCAAGGAGGCTTAGCCGCTCTTTCTTTATCTGGTACAGGACATGTCGACATCCGTTACCAAAGAACAAAAGTGCAAAAAATAGGGACAATGATTACCTTGCTTTCTGTCGGCGGTTTTGGATTTAGCCGATTTTTACAACAAAAAAAGAAACACAAGATAAAAGAACAACGATGAAAGTAGGACCTTAATTAGGAAGAGTTGAATAGAGGACAAACCGATTTTGGTGTTTTGTCCTTTATTCCTCATTGATTATTTAAACAAATCTAGTTGACTTCCTTAGTATTATCTGTTATTTTCATATATAAAATTAAGTCGAGGAGTGGACAAAAAAATGTCAAATTGGGAAACAAAATTTGCGAAAAAAGGTCTTACATTTGATGATGTGCTATTAATCCCTGCAGAAAGCCATGTCTTACCAAATGATGTAGACATGAGTGTACAATTAGCTAAAAATATCAAGTTAAATATTCCATTGATGAGTGCCAGTATGGATACTGTTACAGATAGTAATATGGCAATTGCGATGGCTCGTCAAGGTGGACTAGGTGTCGTACATAAAAATATGACTGTCGCCCAACAAGCAGACGAAGTACGTAAAGTCAAACGTTCTGAAAGCGGCGTTATCATTGATCCATTCTTTCTAACACCAACAAACTTAGTAGCGGATGCAGAAGAATTAATGAGTCGTTACCGTATTAGCGGTGTGCCAATTGTAGAAACAATGGAAAACCGTAAATTAGTCGGAATTATTACAAACCGTGATATGCGTTTTGTAACCGACTACCAAATCAAAATTGAAGAAGTCATGACAAAAGATCATTTAGTCACTGCGCCAGTTGGCACATCTTTAAAAGATGCAGAAAAAATCTTACAAAAACATAAAATCGAAAAATTACCAATCGTTGATGAAGCAGGTCGCTTAAGTGGCTTAATTACAATTAAAGACATTGAAAAAGTGATTGAATTCCCAAATGCTGCCAAAGACGAACACGGTCGTTTACTTGTGGCGGCAGCAGTCGGTGTCACTAGTGATACGTTCGAACGTGCGGAAGCATTATTAGAAGCAGGTGCCGATGCGATTGTTATCGATACTGCACATGGCCATAGTGCCGGCGTTATTCGCAAAATTAAAGAAATTCGTGAAACGTTCCCTGAAGCAACATTAATTGCTGGTAATGTTGCCACTGCTGAAGCAACCAAAGCATTGTATGATGTCGGCGTGGACGTTGTCAAAGTTGGTATTGGACCTGGTTCAATTTGTACAACACGTGTCGTTGCCGGTGTTGGTGTTCCTCAATTAACAGCGATTTATGATGCTGCTTCTGTAGCTAGAGAATATGGTAAAGCAATTATCGCTGATGGCGGTATTAAATATTCTGGTGATATCGTGAAAGCCTTAGCTGCTGGTGGCCATGCTGTAATGCTAGGAAGTATGTTAGCAGGTACAGATGAATCTCCAGGCGAATTTGAAATTTATCAAGGCCGTCGTTTCAAAACTTACCGTGGCATGGGCTCATTGGGTGCAATGGAAAAAGGATCAAGTGATCGTTACTTCCAAGGAAGTGTCAATGAAGCAAACAAATTAGTGCCAGAAGGAATCGAAGGACGTGTCGCCTACAAAGGAAGCGTTTCTGATATTGTCTTCCAATTAATCGGTGGCTTGAAATCAGGGATGGGTTACGTCGGTGCAGCAGACCTGAAAGCGTTGCGTGAAGAAGCACAATTTGTTCAAATGAGTGGTAACGGATTGAAAGAATCACATCCACATGACGTTCAAATCACAAAAGAAGCACCAAACTATTCTGTTCAATAAAATAAAAGCTGATTTTTTTGAAATTTAAAAGAGGCAGACGTCATTTCGACGTCTGCCTCTTTTTCTGTAGAATGAAGGATTTGCTTCTGTTTCCGCCGTTTATCAATTTTTAAGCCTGTAACAAAAATCCAAAGTGATTTTTGTTACAGGCTCCTTTTCCTATAGAATAAAAGCCGTTATCTGATATCAGACAACGACCTTCATCTTCCCTTTATTTAATAACTGTTAGGTTACCCATGTAAGGAACTAGGACTTCTGGTACAGTCACAGAGCCATCTTCGTTTTGGTAGTTTTCTAAAATAGCAGCGACTGTCCGTCCCACGGCTAAACCAGAACCATTGAGTGTATGCGCATATTGGACTTTATCATTTTCATCACGGTAACGAATCATCGCACGGCGCGCTTGGAAATCTTCACAGTTTGAGCATGAACTGATTTCACGGTATGTCTCTTGAGCGGGAATCCAAACTTCCAAGTCATAAGTTTTCGCAGCTGAGAAGCCCATGTCACCTGTTGAAAGAGCCATGACACGGTAAGGTAATCCCAGTTTTTGCAGAATTTCTTCGGCATTATTCGTCATTTTTTCTAATTCCTCATAAGAATGCTCTGCATCACTAAATTTAACCATTTCGACTTTATTAAATTGGTGTAAACGAATTAACCCACGTGTGTCACGACCAGCGCTACCAGCTTCAGAACGGAAAGAAGGGCTCAAGGCCGTAAAGTAAATCGGTAAATCCTTGCCATCTAAAATTTCATTGTTGTAGTAATTAGTTAACGGGACTTCTGCCGTTGGGATTAACGTTAAATCCGTATCTTGTAATTGGAAGACATCTTCTTTAAATTTAGGAAATTGGCCAGTTCCGAACATGGCGGTGTCATTAACGATATAAGGCGTAATCATTTCTGTATAGCCATGTTCATAAACATGTAAATCTAACATGAAGTTGTATAACGCACGTTCTAAGCGAGCACCTAAGCCTTTGTAATAAACAAAACGGCTACCAGCTACTTTGGCACCACGTTCAAAATCTAGAATGCCTAAGTTTTCAGCGACTTCCCAGTGTGGTTTTGGTTCAAAAGCAAAAGTTCTTGGTTCACTCCAACGACGTACTTCTACATTTTCTTCTTCACCAGCACCAACAGGCACAGAATCATCTGGCAAGTTCGGTAAAGTAGTTGTGATCCCACGTAGCTCTTCGTCAATAGCATTAATTTCTGCATCTAACGCTTTAATATTACCGCCGACTTCTTTCATTTCCGCGATTTTGGCCGTTGCATCTTCTTTGTTTCGTTTTAATTGAGCAATTTCAGCAGACACATCATTCCGGTATTTTTTCATTTCTTCGACTTTGACTAATAAATCACGGCGACTTTCATCTAAACGCAGAAATTCCACTAAGATTTCTTCTTTCACACCACGGGTTTGTAGCTTTGCTTTTACTTCGTCAAAATTTTGACGCATCATTTTTACATCTAACATATTTTTTCCTCCTTAAAATTAGTACATAATCAATAATAACTGTTGTAGAAAACAACAAAAAAGCCATCTCACCCCAAAAATAAATATTCTTGGGACGAAATGACTGGAAATCTCGCGGTACCACCCAAGTTCAGTAATGTTACTGCCCTTGATTTGCAGATAACGGCTGCAGACCGTTCCAACTTATTTCGCTGGACACCTGGAAGAGACGGACTTCTTTATGGATGAATGTTTGCTCGCACCCCCGCAAACTCTCTGAAATTCAGTGCCATAAATACTTTTTCTCTTAGTTTTCTCTTTTCTATAGAATACCGAAAAAGTTCAGGGATGTCAATTAACTCTCTGATTTCTTGTTGGTACGCTGTAAGGGTAGATGAATAATAAAGGAAGTCCACTTTTGATCAGACTTCGCATAAATATATCCACCATGTAAAGCAACAATACTTTGTGCAATAGCCAGACCTAAACCAGTACCACCCGTTTCTTGTGATCGGGATTCTTCGACACGATAGAAGCGGTCAAATAACTGATCTAAAGAATGTTTAGGGATAGCTGGTCCATCATTGCGAACAGCGATAATTGCTTCGGTGCCGACTTTGTCTACTTCCATTACAATATGATGGCCGCCTTTGCCATATTTCAAAGCGTTTGAAAGAAGGTTGTTAAAGACTCGGACTAGTTTTTCCGTATCGCCTTCCATCATTAAAGAAGCTGGATTGGCTTTTACTTGGATTTGCATATTAATCTTTTTCGCTTCCAATTCAAAATCGGCAGCAAGCTGTTCAATTAATTGTGCCATATCAAAAGTCGTCGTATGAATCGGTACACTTGGTTGACGGACTTTTGTATATTCAAAAAGATCATCAACTAATAATTTCATTTGTTTCGCTTTGACGTAAGCGGTATGCGTATATTTCAGTAAATCTTCTTGGCTATGAAATTGACGATCTTCAATCAATCCCAGATAACCAATAATAGAAGTTAACGGTGTCCGAATATCATGACTGACATTCGTAATTAATTCATCTTTTGATTTTTCAATTCGCCGTTCATCTTCAATGGCTGCGACAGTACTATCCACTAGACCGTTAATACTCGTCACGACTTTTGCTAAATCACCACTTAATTCAAACGGAATGCGGTGATTGTAATTACCATCAGCGATGTAATGTAACTCACTGATAATATGACGCAATTGCATTTGGTGGTAGCGACGAATTAAGCGCCAATAGAGAACAGCTGCATCTACTAAAAAGAAAATGGGTAAGACAAATTTATTCCAGCTCCAAAACAAATCAGTATTTAATTCTTTAGCGACCGCATCCTTAGTGGCCCAGATGACACCAGCTAAGGGCGAGTTTTCACTAAGTAGTTGTCCTAAAAGGAACATAATTGAGACATTTAATAGTAGTAATAAAACAATTGTCACAATTGCTTCTGCTAATAACTCGCTGATTTCTTTAGAAGTTAAGGTAATTCGTTTTTGTTTTTCAATCTTTTTAGGTTTAACGAGCATCGATCTTATATCCAACTCCCCACACTGTTTGAATGACTTTTTCTCCACCAGTTGCTTCTTCAATCTTATCTCTTAAATGACTGACGTGAACCATCACGGTTTTAGCAGAAACAATACTTTCTTGTTGCCACACACGCTCAAAAATTTCATCCGCACTAAACACACGATTTGGATGACTAGCTAATAGATAGAGGATACCAAACTCAAGAGCGGTTAATTGAATTTCTTTTCCTTCTATTGTTTTGACTTCGTGAGAGTCCTTATTAATCATTAATGGGCCGACTTCTAATTCATCGGGTTCTTCTTTGGTTAATTGCATTTGGCTTCTACGTAAAATAGACTTCACCCGAGCCATTACTTCTAAAGGATTAAAAGGCTTGGTGACATAATCGTCTGCACCAGCAACTAAGCCTTTGATTTTATCCATATCGGTTGTTTTTGCTGTTAACATAATAATTGGAATTTGCGATTCTTTTCGAAGTTCTTTCACTACTTCCATTCCATCCATGATTGGCATCATAATGTCCAAGATTAATAAATCGATATCTGGTGTTGTGTGCAATTTGGATAATGCTTCTTTTCCATCATAAGCTTTCACGACTTCGTATCCTTCATTATGAATATAAATACTCAATAGTTCTACAATTTCTTTATCATCATCTGCAACTAAAATTTTCATAAGCGTTCATTTCCTCCATATATAAAAAATCTCTTTTCCATATTTTAACAAATAATTGCTAAAAAGGACAAAATCCTTGATATATTACGATAAATTTAGAAGATTTTGCTAAAAGTTAATAAACTATAGCCAAAAAATGATGAAAGGGGGTAAAAAGCGAACGAAAATACCTATACCAATCATAATAATCGGTATTGAAAAAAAGTTTAAAAAAAGTGAAAATAATGATTGACCAATGCTTGAAATCTTGGTATATTATT
>NZ_JAHLRI010000211.1:0-227 GCF_018919685.1 Enterococcus sp. S183_ASV_20 | reverse complement strand
CTGTTGAAAGCCTTTATGACTGCGACCTAGGAATTTTTGGTTGTAAGTATCAAAAGACGAGACTAAGAAACGTTCCAGCGACTCTTCGTTTTGGAACTGTTCCTTGCGGTGGCTGTATTTCTTGATTTGCTTATTAAAGGATTCAATCAGGTTCGTAGAATAAATACTCTTGCGTATGGCCAAGGGGAAATCATAGAAAGTGAGCAAGTGATCGTTCGAAAGAATCG
>NZ_JAHLRI010000210.1:0-225 GCF_018919685.1 Enterococcus sp. S183_ASV_20 | reverse complement strand
GGCGGGGTGGGTGGGGTGGTGGGGGGCCGGGGTTGGTCGGGCGGGGGGGGGGGGGGGGGGGGGGGGGGGGGGGGGGGGGGGGGGGGGGGGGGGGGGGGGGGGGGGGGGGGGGGGGGGGGGGGGGGGGGGGGGGGGGGGGGGGGGGGGGAGGGGGGGGGGGGGGGGGGGGGGGGGAGGAGGAATAGAGAGGTAGGTGGGGTGAGGTCAATGGTGTGAAGGGGGTGG
>NZ_JAHLRI010000209.1:0-231 GCF_018919685.1 Enterococcus sp. S183_ASV_20 | reverse complement strand
CCTATGATATGAACGCTTTGGTTCGCATATTTATCTCCCATACCGATATTAACGATTCCAGGAGCTGTATTCATAATCCCATTAAACACGCCGTGTTTTCCTGATTCAGCTGCTGGTTTTACTTTTGCCATGTAATCATAGCGTTTTTCATCTAGCAGCTCATCATACACATTGCTGAAGGCACGGCTGTCCAACCAGCCGATTGTTTGTCCATTTATTTGAAATTGATAA
>NZ_JAHLRI010000208.1:0-237 GCF_018919685.1 Enterococcus sp. S183_ASV_20 | reverse complement strand
AATAAATACTCTTGCGTATGGCCAAGGGGAAATCATAGAAAGTGAGCAAGTGATCGTTCGAAAGAATCGATTCAACCCCTTTTGGATAGCTAGTTTTCCATTTTTCCGCAAAAGCACCACGTGCTTCCAACGCCACCTCTTTAGATGAGGCTTGATACATCATTTTAAAATCATCACAGACTTCCTTACGATCATCGACACGCACTTTGTGACTGATATTACGGGAAACGTGTACAC
>NZ_JAHLRI010000207.1:0-245 GCF_018919685.1 Enterococcus sp. S183_ASV_20 | reverse complement strand
TAAAAAGTTTATTTAGTAGAAAATAAAAAAAGCCAGATTGCTCCGGCTGTGAGAAATATTTTCGACATAGTTATTATACCACAAAAGGAGCGATTCCACTTGATTCAATTGCTAAAAGAAGTAGATTTTCGACAAACAAAAGCGAATGCCAGAAATGTGTTGAAGAATTTTAGACGTTTAGAGCGAATAGCTGGTCGCTCTTTGATAGATTTAAAATCACCAATTATTACAGATATGCCTAAAAG
>NZ_JAHLRI010000206.1:0-245 GCF_018919685.1 Enterococcus sp. S183_ASV_20 | reverse complement strand
ATGGAGCGATTTTCACGAATGTGACAGAATCCGATTGTGTCACATTGGACTTTTGATATTTTCGGTAAGATTTGATTATCTCAGAACATTAATATTGCCCCTTTAAAAAATTTTGTCAGTACTTTTAAGTTATTCTATTCTGAAAATTCAAAATTTTCAGTCTATATAATTAACTTATATTCTGTTTTACCAAATGATAAGCTTTAAAAAGTATTCAGAATTTAGTCATGTTATGGATCCAATAA